>NZ_CAXAHB010000013.1:0-30590 GCF_963968385.1 uncultured Oceanicoccus sp. | reverse complement strand
TAGTGGCGATATATTTATCGAGGGTTTTATTCGATGACTCTAGGTACCAGATATAAGCCCTCATCGGCATCAGGGGCAATCGCCTGAAAGCTATTGCGCTGATTGGTTTCAGTGACAGTATCTTCACGCAGACGCTGCACCGCATCAAGCGGGCTGGCCATTGGCTCAATGGCAGCGGTATCCACGGTCTGCATCTTGTTCACCATGGCGAGGATATCGTTGATCCGGTCGACAACCTCAGGGATGTCATTTTTGGCGACCCTGATTCGAGACAGAATCGCTATTTTTTCAATATCGGATTGTTTTACGGACATTGCTATTTACTCAGTGGTCAATGATGTTATTTATGGCTCTATAGCTGATGTGCTTATCAGGGTTGAGACGGCTACCAAAACAGGCGCAATACCAAGCGATGGCTTGTTATAAACGCCAAACTTATCATATTTCTGCCTTGCTCTAAATGCCTGCCGTTGTTAGAGTGGCAAATTTATTGTGGGATAGAAAATAATGGGTCAAAAATAGGCTAAACTTCTGTGCTAGCAATGATCTAAGATATCGAGATTATAGAACCGTGAATAGTGGGTTGGTCTCGTACACACTTTAAAGACCTGCAAGGTGAAAAACTAAATGCTAAAAAAAATAAGAGGCCTTTTCTCCAACGATCTGTCTATTGATCTGGGGACAGCAAACACCCTGATTTATGTCCGTGAAGAGGGTATTGTGTTGGATGAACCTTCGGTGGTGGCAATTCGTGTCCATAATGGCCAAAAAACCATCGAAGCGGTCGGTTCGGATGCCAAGCGCATGCTGGGTCGAACACCGGGTAATATCACGGCTATTCGCCCGCTGAAAGATGGCGTTATCGCTGATTTTCAGGTCACCGAAAAAATGCTTCAGCACTTTATCTCCAAAGTTCACCAGAATAGTTTTATTCGCCCCAGCCCCCGTGTATTGATCTGTGTGCCCTGTAAATCGACTCAGGTGGAGCGCCGTGCTATTCGTGAATCTGCCCTGAGTGCCGGTTCTCGTGAAGTAAGACTGATCGAAGAGCCGATGGCGGCGGCGATTGGTGCGGGTCTCTCTGTTGAAGAAGCCACTGGCTCGATGGTGGTGGATATCGGTGGTGGTACCACCGAGATCGCAATTATCTCGCTAAACGGTGTGGTGTATTCAGATTCTGTTCGTGTGGGGGGTGACCGCTTTGATGAGTCCATCGTTTCTCACGTACGTCGCCGATATGGCAGCCTGATTGGTGATGTCACAGCGGAACGTATCAAACAAGAGGTGGGCTGTGCTCACACTGGTAGTGAGTTGCGTGAAATTGATGTTCGTGGACGCAATTTGGCCGAGGGTATACCGCGCAGCTTTACTCTCAATAGTGATGAAATTCTTGAAGCTTTACAGGAGCCGTTAACGGCTATTGTGCAATCGGTTAAACGTGCATTGGAACAAGCCCCTCCGGAATTGGCAGCAGATATTGCCGAAACCGGTATTGTCCTCACCGGTGGTGGTGCCATGTTGCGTGACCTCAATCGTTTAATTTCTGATGAAACTGGCCTGCCGGTGATGGTGGCGGACGATCCGCTGACCTGTGTTGCCCGTGGTGGCGGTAAGGCACTAGAGATTATGGATCGCCACAGTGTTGATCTTTTATCGACCGAATAACGATAAAAGCTCGACAAGTAAATCTGACGGAAAATTGAGTAAGGTATCTAACACTTTAGTACTGTGTTGATACTGTATTCACCCTCACAGCAATATAATATGAGGTAAGCTCATCAAACCGTTATTTATAAAAGGCCCTTCTATTGGCGCTCGGTTGTTAATACTGAGTGTCGTAGCTTTAGTGCTTATCTTTACTAGTCAGCGCCTTGGCTGGGTTAAAGATCTGCATGCCAATCTTTCTGCTATCGCTACCCCTTTTTATTGGGTGGCTGATATTCCCAGCCAGATCTTCCAGTGGAGCGATGACAATATCCGCAGTCGCAAAACCCTGATTAGCGATAATAAGCGGTTAGTGGCAGAAACCCTATTACTCAAGGCCCAAGTGCAGAGGCTGGCCTCGCTGGAGGCGGAAAATGTTCGGCTGCGGGAATTGCTTAACTCCTCAGCTATTCTTGACGATAGTGTTCTGGTGGCGGAAATGGTCGGTGTTTCGCCGAACCCTTTGCACCATCAAATTATCGTTAATAAAGGCAAAGAAGACGGCTTATATGTCGGTCAGCCAGTGATTGATGCGCTGGGTTTGATGGGTCAGATTATTGAGGTTGGGCCATTACACAGTCGAGTATTGCTTATCACCGATGCTACTCATGCACTCCCTGTACAAATCAATCGCAATGGCGTTAGAAGTGTGGCTGAAGGGGTCGGTCTATTCCATGAGTTAATTCTGCAACATGTGGCAGCCACCACCGATATTAAAGTCGGTGATTTGCTGGTCAGTTCCGGTTTGGGTCAGCGTTTTCCAGTCGGTTATCCAGTGGCAGTGGTTACCGAAGTGGCAATTGATCCCGGCCAAGCTTTTGCTATTGTTAAGGCCAAACCTAGCGCGGCGCTAAATAGAAGCCGGCATGTCTTGCTGGTATTTAGCAATCGACGGCAGGGGAGTGAAACCGTTGAGTCAAAGTAATGGTCGCTGGGTTATTGTTCTAACACTATTGTTGGCGCTTTGGTTGGCTATCGTGCCACTGCCCGTTTGGGCTCAGTGGGGGCGTCCAGAGTTTGTGGCTATGGTGTTGATCTATTGGGTGATTGCCTTGCCTGAGCGGATCGGTATCGGTATCGCCTGGGTGGCAGGACTGTTGCAAGATATTATCCAAGGCAGCCCCTTCGGACAGCATGCCTTCGCCTTGGCCCTGTTGGCCTACTTATCGTTGATTCTCTATCAGCGCTTGCGTATGTTTACCCCAGTACAGCAAGCGGCGGCTATTTTTGTCCTGATTGGGCTTAATCAATTAATCTGCCATTGGGTTGAAACCCTAACCGGAACTGCCTCCCCAAATCTTTTATTCTTATTGCCTGCGCTGGTTAGTGCACTGTTGTGGCCGCTATTATCGGTATTTTTGCGTATCCTGCGTCGAGCTTACTATGTCACTTAACAGCCCCCGCTTATATTTGGCCTCGCAATCACCACGGCGAGCGGAGTTGTTAGCGCAAATTGGGGTGGACTTTGAGAGGCTCTCGGTTGATACCGACGAAACTGTTTTGGCCGGTGAGGCGCCGGAGACTTATGTGCAGCGAGTTGCTAACACCAAAGCGCAGGCAGGTCTGGCATTAGTGCAACAGCAGGGCTTAAACCCCTTACCCGTACTTGGAGCGGATACTGCGGTGATAATTGCCGGTCAGATTATGGGTAAGCCCCGTGATCGTGATCACGCACTGGACATGCTCAGACAATTATCGGGCAAAACGCATCAGGTAATAAGTGCAATCTGTCTGTGTGGTCAACAGTATCAGCACGTTGCCTTGAATATTACTGAGGTAAGCTTCCGGGAAATTGCAGCGGCGGAGTTAGAACAATATTGGCACAGTGGTGAACCTCTAGGCAAAGCCGGTGCCTATGCTATTCAGGGGCTTGGTGCCGTGTTTGTAGAAAAAATTTATGGCAGTTATTCGGCCGTGGTGGGCTTGCCCTTATTGGAAACCCAGCAACTGCTGCAGAAGATAGAACAGATGGCATCTAATGAGTGAAGAAATTCTCGTCAATGTAACACCCACCGAAACACGGGTGGCGATTGTTGAAAATGGTATGTTGCAGGAAGTCTATATTGAGCGCAGCGCCTCTAAAGGTATTGCGGGCAATATCTATAAGGGCAAAGTGGTTCGTGTACTACCGGGTATGCAAGCGGCGTTTGTAGACATAGGCTTGGAGCGAACCGGCTTTATCCATGTATCGGATATCGCCGTTATCGATCAGGATGGTATTGAACAACGCAGTAACCAAGAGCCGGATATCCGCACTATACTCAGGGAAGGACAGAGCCTGATTGTACAAGTGATTAAAGACCCCATTGGTACCAAAGGCGCGCGGCTAACCACGCATTTGTCTGTTCCTTCACGTTATTTGGTGTATATGCCTCACACCCAGCATATTGGTATCTCCCAGCGATTAGAAGATGAGCAGGAGCGTGATCGTTTACGCGAGGTGGTTGAAAGCTGTATTGAAATCGAGGCTATGGAAAAACTGGGCGGCTTTATTATTCGTACCGCAGCGGAAGGAGCCGGTAAAGATGAGTTACTAGCGGATATTCGATATTTCAAACGCCTTTGGACAGCCCTCGAACGTAAAATGAAGCAGGGTGAAGTGCCGGCGATTATTTATCAGGATCTGCCACTTTATATGCGCACTATGCGTGATTTAGTTAGGCCAGAAATTGAAAAAATCCGCATCGACTCCAAAGAAAGTTTTCAAAATGTTAGTCAATTTGCCGAAGATTATATTCCCGAGTTAAAAGATCGCATTGAATACTATCCTGGTGAACGGCCTATTTTTGATCTATATAGCGTTGAGGACGAAATACAAAAAGCATTGGGCCGTAAAGTGGCTTTAAAATCCGGTGGTTATTTAATTATTGATCAAACCGAAGCCATGACCACCATTGATGTTAATACCGGTGGCTTTGTCGGTCATCGCAATTTAGAGGAAACCATTTTTAAAACCAACCTTGAAGCGGCGAGCTCGTTGGCAAGGCAATTGCGTGTTCGCAATCTCGGGGGTATTATCATTATTGATTTTATCGATATGAAAAATCCAGAGCATCGTCGACAGGTGCATCGCACTTTAGAAAAAGCGATGGAAAACGACTATGCCAAAAATAGTATTACCGGCGTTTCTGATTTGGGTTTAGTAGAAATGACCCGTAAACGTACTCGGGAAAGTCTTGAGCATGTGATGTGTGAAGAGTGCCCAGTCTGTGAGGCACGGGGATCGATAAAAACCGCTGAAACTATCTGTTATGAAATCTTTCGTGAGATTTTGCGTGAGGCGCGGGCTTATGAGACTGATAAATTACTAGTATTGGCTTCTCAGTCGGTTGTTGATCGGTTGTTAGATGAAGAGTCGGCAAGCGTGGCTGATCTGGAAGAATTTATCGGCAAGACAATTCAGTTTCAAGTAGAAGCGGTTTATAGCCACGAGCAGTTTGATGTCATTCTCTTATAATCTGCTATCAATTAGGTGATAAAAGCGTTGTTAAAAAAGACTGCTATCTGGGTTAATCATATATTGTGGACAGTTGTGTTCGCAGCATTAATCCTTGTCGCCACTTATGTCAGTATCGGTCGTTATTACATCTATGTTGTTGAAGAAAATCAACAGGTCCTATTAGCACGCCTTAATCAATTTGCCAAGCTGCCCTTTAGTGTCGAACGTATCCATGGTCAGTGGTCAAAACTTTTTCCCGTGTTGATTGTTGAGAATTTAACACTGCCTGCGTCAAATGATCCGGAGCAATCAGTATTAACTATCGGTCAACTCACCTTGCGGTTAGATCCATTGGCCAGCCTGTTTCAGAGTTCTTTGCAGATAAAACAATTATCCATGGATGGGGTTGAATGCAGTCTTGAAGAAACCCGTCCCGGTAAATGGCAGTTAAAGAGCTATTCTGAAGCCAAAGGAGCGCCTGGCAATGTTGATAATCTGATTGATTTAATTCTCAAGGTAGATGTTGCTGAACTATTAAAGGCTAATATTGCGGTTAACTTTGCCAAGGGCAGTGATGCCATAGTCAATGTTAAAGAGCTATCTTTAAAACGCGCCGATGACTTCAGGCGTGTCAAAGTTGAAGCCAATTTTGATCAGTCAGAAAAACCGGTATTGGGTGTTGTTGAAGCTTGGGGCGATCCTCGTGATTCAGAGAATTTTTCTGCTAAAGCTTATCTGGCCTTTAATGAAGTGGATTTCTCTGCTCATCTACCGGCTATCAATACCCTAAATATTGATATGGAAGATGCGCGTCTCGATGGCCAGTTATGGTTGGATTGGAAACCGAACAATATTATCGAGCTGCAAGGTTCTATTGCTACGCCGTTATTAAATATTGCGGTTTTAAGTGGTCAGCCGCTGGCTCCTTTAGAAAATTTCCAAATAAATTTCCGAGCAGAAAAAAAAGGTCCCAATAACTGGAGTGGCTGGGTGCCGTTATTGGCGATGGACTGGCAGCAACAGAGTTTTAAGTTTGAGCAGTTAGAAATAGATGTTAAAAATAAGCAGCTTGGGCTATCCATCCCTACTCTGGATATGGCAAACATTACGCAACAATTATTAGCCCTTGACTTGCTTGGGGGCCGATTTAAACAGACCCTTAATGCTCTTTCCCCTACTGGTAATTTGCATCAGCTTACTCTGAGTCTGTTGCGTAATTCATATGCTGAAAAAGTGTCTGATTTTATACTGCAGGCCAATCTGGACAATATTGCCGTTAATGCTTTGCATGGTGCCCCCGGCGCAACTGGTGTCAATGGCTATCTGCAAGTGGGTTCTAGCGATGGTTTTTTGGAGTTGGAAACAAAGGCGTTTGCATTAGACTTTCCGCGAGTTTATCGCCAACCTTTAGCCTTTGATGCTGCTAGCGGCAAGATAAGTTGGCAAATCACTCAAGACCGAGTTTATGTCGATAGCAGTCCACTAACTTTGGCTGCCGATCATGGACCTGTAGTGGCACAATTGAATTTGGATTTGCCTAACAAGCTCGATAGTGATCGACCGCCGGAAATGATACTGCGTATTGGTTTAACCGATACTGCAGTCAGTTATCGCGATAAATTTATACCCTATACCCTCAATCAGGATTTTCTTGATTGGATGTCCAATAGTGTTCCGCAAGGACAGGTGATTGATGGTGGGTTTATTTATCGGGGGTCCTTGGCTAAAGGGGATATTAATAACCGTACTGCACAGTTATACCTGAATATTGAAAACACCACGTTGGATTATCATCCGGAATGGCCTGAAGTAACGGCTATTCGGGGTTTGGTTGAAATCGACAATGGCAAAGTAAACGCCAATATTGCCGATGCCAAAATATATGATATGGCGGTCACTGATGCCAGAGTGACAACAACTGCGGCTGAAGGGGGTGGTGTTTGGTTAACCGTTGATGCCAAGACTGCCGGTGAATCCAGTGATGCGATTAAGTTTGTTAATCACAGTGCCTTACAAAGAATGGTTGGCAATGTGTTTAACCAGTGGCAATTGCAAGGTAAGACCACGGCAGATATTAGTCTTGGTTTGCCGCTTGCGGGCGCTGAGCAGTCGGCAGAGATAATGGTTGCCGTAGAATTATTTGATACTGATATCACCATGCCGACATATGGTTTGCAGTTTGCCGACCTTAATGGCCCGCTGACTTATAGTAGCCAGCAGGGCATCTATTCATCGGTTTTACATGCTAATTTATATAATAAGCCCTTGGTGATTGATGTTGGTCAGGACGAACAGAAAAGTCTGTTGATAAATTTTTCCGGTCGTGCCGATATGCATGATGTGATGGACTGGAGTCAACAGGCTGTATTGTCCTTTGCTACCGGTGAAACAGATATTGCTGCGCAGATAAAAGTGGACCCTACCGGTGAGAGCGAATTTACCCTGTCCTCAAGCTTGTTAGGTGTCGATATTGATTGGCCAGCGCCTTATAAAAAATCAGCGGACAGCAAAAGTGAATTCTGGTTGAAATTACCCTTGGGTGTTGATCAGTCTTTATTGCATATGGGCATAGTTGATGTTGCTGATATGCAATTGCGCTTTGATAAAGGGCAGTTGGAAAGTGGTTTAGTGATATTGGCAGAGGCTAATAATACCCAACATGAAGCAGGTTTTTTGGTTGTCACAGGCTCTATTGATCATTTTATCTTGAGTGAATGGCAGCAGGTATTTGCTAATTACAATAAAGCCAATGCGGTATTACAGCAAACTAAAGACGATAACACTGAGCAGGCGTTATCAATAAAAGTCAGAGAGTTATTGATAGAGAATTTTTCAGGTTTTGAACAGACGCATAAAAATTCTACGGTAAGTTTTCAGCGCTGGCAGGATGCTTGGTGGCTGACCGTTGAAAATAATTTTCTGGCTGGTGAGTTTTTTATTGCGGATGATAGCCATTCACCCTTGAAGGCTAAATTACGCTATATCAAATTACCCGAGTCTTCTGTTTCAGGAGGCCTTTCAAGTGTCAGCTTGGAATCTCTGCGCGAGCAGAATTTGGATTTTTCTGTAGAGCAGCTATTTTTAGACGATGAACTGTATGGCAGTCTTTCCTTTGAGTTGCGCCCTCAAAAAAATGGTTTGATATTTAATAATATCAGTGGCGATATGCGCGGCATCCTGATGGATAAAAATAATCCAGTGACCCTCGAATGGTTACAAACAGAATATGGTGAGCAAACCCGGTTATACGGCCAATTTGCTTTTACTGATTTTGGCGATGTACTTGAGTATTGGAATTATCAACGGATAATAGAAAGTAACAAGGGTCATATTGATCTCGATTTAACCTGGCCCGGCGCGCTTAATCAATGGTCTTTATTGGCATCCCGTGGGCCGTTAAATTTACTGGTTGAGGATGGACGTTTCTTAACAGCATCAGATACTGCCTCAGGTACTTTAAAGGTGGTGAGTATTGTTAATCTTCCCAATATCATCCGTCGTTTAAAGTTGGATTTTTCAGATCTATATAAAAGTGGTGTTAGTTATGATCGTATCGAAGGGGAAATGATGCTGGAGGATGACAAGCTAAAAATAGTCAAAGACTTAACGGTAGAGACCCCGTCCAGCGGCTTTGCTTTGCGTGGTAATGCCGATTTGCAGACAAAACAATTAGATATGGCATTGATCGCGACCTTGCCGGTAGCGGATAATTTGCCATGGGTTGCCGGGTTGGCTGGCGGTTTGCCTGCCGTTGCTGGCGTATATGTCGCGAGTAAAATTTTTGGGGATCAATTCGATCGTCTTTCTAGTGTGGTTTATAGTATTGATGGCGATTGGAATGATTATCAGCTTAAGTTTGAAAAAATTTATGATAACAAACAACAATAAAAGCCTGCGTTTATTTCATTAAAACTAGTAACTAACCAGTCCCCTAAGCGTATTTTCAGATCTCTAGTCTTTATATTTCATCCCACTCTAGCGGCAAGCATAATGGCTGACTATAACCGTGGTAAAAAAGCATCTTTAGATATCACTTAACTCTCTCAAGTAGCGAAATAGTTTGCGACTGGCAGCCGGTGGTTTATTATTTTTGATCTCTTTATTTGCTTGCATGACTAATTGGCGTAAATACTGCCGATCAGCATTGGCAAAACGTTCCATCACTTCTTCAATAGATTGGTGGCCACTTTCAATTAAATGATCTCGCCACTGTTCTAATTTATGGAACTCTCTGGCTTCTTCTTTGCGGCCATCCTGTAATTTTTTATAAGCGGCAGCTATCGCTTCAGTATCGACTTTTCGCATTAGCTTACCGATATACTGCATCTGCCGACGCAGGCCTTCACGATGCTTGATTCTGCGGGCGGTATTAATGGCTTCGGCTAGGGTTTCATCGTCAATAGGGATGGTATCTAGCTGGCCTTTGCTGAGTTTAACAATCGCCTCACCCAGTGCCTGTAACTCCAGCATATCCCGTTTCATTTCCGAGCGACTGACATAGATAATTTCTTCTGCATCGTCGTCAACATTATTTTTATCGTTCATGGGTTGCTCGTTAATCATTGGCCGGATAAAAACGTATTTACCGGTAAAAGAAAGTAGCCAGACCGAGGAAAGAAATAAATCCAACCACATCGGTGACGGTGGTGAGTACCACGCCACCGGCCAGCGCCGGGTCAATATTAAGGCGGCGCAGGGCGATGGGGATAAAAGCCCCTGCCAGACCGGCAATAATTAAGTTGATGACCATAGCGCCAGCGATAATCAGACCAATTAAGCCATCATCAAACCAAAGCGTAACAGCGATAGCGACAACCAGCGACCAGCAGAGGCCATTTAGTACCCCCACCATAAACTCTTTGCTAATTAGCCAACCACTGTTATTGCTGCCTATTTGTCCAAGCGCCATGCCGCGGATAACCACGGTGAGGGTTTGGGTACCGGCAATACCGCCCATGCTGGCGACAATTGGCATAAGGATGGCGAGAGCAACGACCTTATCAATAGTGCCTTCAAAAAGATTAATTACCGATGATGCCAGGAAAGCGGTGATTAGGTTAATACCTAACCACATCGCTCGTCGAGTAACAGTTTGCACAACCGGTGCAAAGGTATCTTCATCTTCATCCAGGCCGGCCAGACTCATTAGCGAGTGGTCGGCATCCTCGCGGATAACATCAACTACATCATCAATGGTGATACGGCCAATCAGTTTACCTTGTTCATCGATAACGGGAGCGGAAACCCAGTCATTGCGTTCAAACAGTTTAGCTACCTCGCCATCATCCATGGTGGCAGGTATGGCGTCGATATCGGTGACCATGATTTCGCGCACAGTAATGCCAGGGTCGGAAACCAATACCTTGCTTAGCGGTAATTGACCGATATATTCATCACGGCGGTTTACCACGATTAAATTATCTGTCATCTCGGGTAGTTCTTCATGGCGGCGTAAATAACGCAGCACAACCTCCAGCGGGGTTTTAGCTCGCACCGTGATGGTATCTGTGTTCATCATGCCGCCAGCAGTGTCTTCCGGATAGGACAGTACTTGTTCAACTCGCTGCCTGTCCTGCTTGTCCATCATTTGCAGGACTTCCCAAATGACACGGTCTGGGAGTTGTTGCAAAATATCGGCAACATCATCTGCCTCAAGGCCTTCGGTGATGGTCAGCAGTTCTTCGCTGTCCATATTGCGTAGAAATTGATTTTCAATTTCATCGTTGAGGTAGGGCAGGACTTCCCCTTCGCGTTCAATATCAATTAAACGCCAGATTACGGCACGGGTTTTGGGTGGCGAGGATTCGATAACATGAGCCACATCGGGTGCAGGCAGGCTGTTCAGCATGCGTCGTACCTGAATAAAGGCGCCGCTTTCTAACGCTTGATTTAACTGACCAAGCTGGTCCTGGCTTTGACTGTTATCTATTGTTGCTGACATGGTTGCTCCGCCGAGAGTGGGAGTGCTATTGGCAGTTTAGGTGAACACGGTGAATTATCCAGAAAACTAGGGGAATCAACAAGATATGAGGGTGAAATAGCTGGGAGTTAGTGTTTTTTTAGCGCTTTGCTTATTGGCCTTCATCAAAGCGGTTATGGATTAGTGTAGTCAGGGCCTCCGACGCCCTCTGCTCGTCGCTACCATCAAATTCCAATTCGAGTTCGGTGCCTTTGCTGGCGGCTAACATCATGACCGATATAATGCTTTTACCATCGACCAGCTTACCATTTCTGCCGACTTTGATATCACAGCCAAAGGCCGAGGCGGTGGTCACAAATTTGGAGGCAGCTCTAGCGTGTAGCCCGAGTTTATTGATAATGGTAATGGTGACTTTGATCATATTAATGCTGCTATTTGTTGCCGCTATTTATTGTCGATATTGGTCAGCGCCTACTCAGAATGCGGAGCTTTATTTGGTGCTAAGACGGTCCAGTTCCCGATGGCGAATTTGGACATTGCTATAGTGCTGTTGAAAATAATTACCCAATCGCTCGGCCATATATACTGAGCGATGTTGCCCGCCGGTGCAACCGATACCAACGGTGATATAGCTGCGATTATTATGTTCAAACAGTGGCAGCCATTTCACTAGATAGTCTTTAATATCGGTAAGCATGTCATTGACTTCATCCTGTTCATCCAAGAACTCTATCACCGGCTGGTTTTGACCGGTAAGTGCGCGCAGTGATGGATCCCAGTGCGGGTTGGGTAGGATGCGAATATCATAGACAATATCGGCATCGACAGGGATGCCTTGTTTAAAACCAAAGGATTGGAACAAAATGGAAATCCCCGCGCTATCTTTTTCAACCAGTCTCGATTTAATCAGGGTGCGAAGTTCATGCAGGCTCATGCTACTGGTATCAATCGTCAACGTGGCGATATCGGCAATGGGTTCTAACAGTTTACGTTCATTGATAATTGCTTCTGTCAACGCGGTGTGTTTATTGCTCAGAGGGTGGCGACGGCGCGTCTCACTAAAACGGATAATCAGTTTTTCACTGTCGGCATCCAAGAATAAGATATCAATATCAAGGTCGGCGGGTTTGTTTTGAACTAGATCGACCAGATTCGATAAATCTTGGCTGGCATTGCGGGCATCAATACAAATAGCTACTTTATTGTGCTCAAGGGCGCGGCTATTTTGTAAATGGCCTACTGTTTGTGGAATTAATGCCACTGGTAAATTATCAATGCAGTAATAGCTCTCATCTTCCAACAGATTGAGAGCGGTGCTTTTGCCGGAGCCGGAGCGTCCGCTGATAATCACAAGTTTCATTGATCTGACTCTTAACTATTTAAATGGTGTGCTTACCCGTTCTGGTACGGTTAATTGCCAGCGGCTAAGCGGTAAAGACTTTCGCTACTGTTCGCGCCGCGCAATTGTTGGCAGAACGCGGGGTCGCTAAATAGCTCAGCCAAAGTTGCCAGCACATTTAAGTGTTCATCATGTGCTTGCTCCGGCACTAGCAAAACAAATAGTAAGTCAACCGGTTGGTTATCTATGGCATCATAATCCACCGCTTCGTTCAGCTTGATTAGTGTACCAATAATCTGTTGGCATTGGGTGATGCGGCAATGGGGGATGGCAATGCCATTGCCTAAACCGGTGCTGCCCAGTTTTTCCCGAGCGATCAAGCTTTCAAATAGTTGGGTGGGATTAAATTCCGACAGGTCCTGACAAATAAATTGTGAAATATTTTCTAATACACGTTTTTTACTGCTGCCCAGTGCGCCGCAGAGGGTGCGGTCGGGGCTTAGGATGCTATCAAGTTTCATGGTAACGGTATGGACCTTTTATTCTGTATAATTGTTATGTAACAGCAAAAGAGTATAGTGCGGTCTCTTTAGTAACGAGTACCAATGTCTCACGGGTACCAGTGCCTTAGTTATGGCTGGTGTTTTTTTCTTTGTGTTTGATTAATTGCCTGTCCAGCTTATCGGTAAGTTGGTCAATGGCGGAGTACATATCATCAGACTCACAGGCGGCAAATAAATTGGCGCCGGCAACAGACACCGTAGCTTCTGCCTTTTGTATCAGCTTTTCTACGGTTAGGGTAGCATCGATTTTTGTAATGTTGCCGAAATGTCGCTGCAGCTTGGAGAGTTTGGTGTTGACATAGTCCCGTAGTGCGGGGGTGACTTCTACATGGTGCCCACTAATATTGATTTGCATAAGTAGTTCCTTTCGGTTGTACTAATTAAGGCGGTTGTACTAATTAAGGTACTCCTTTGAGTACCGATCTGTCGAGTATAAACATCAACTTGCGAACAGATTGTTATTGAATTGATCGCAAGTGCAACAATCACTGAAGCTAAACTAACTGTTTTCGCTCATTCGAGGGCGGTATCATCAGTGATTCACGGTATTTGGCGATAGTACGTCTGGCTACTTTAATGCCTTGATTACCCAGCTCTACGGTAATTTTGCTGTCGCTTAATGGCTTTTTCGGGTTTTCTGTTGCAATTAACTTTTTGATCATGGCGCGAATCGCGGTTGAAGAGCATTCGCCGCCAGAGTCAGTGCTGACATGGCTAGAAAAGAAATACTTGAGCTCGAAGATCCCTCTGGGTGTATGCATATATTTCTGTGTGGTCACTCTCGAGATGGTGGACTCATGCATTTCAACGGCTTCTGCAATATCGTGTAATACCAGCGGTTTCATCGCCTCTTCACCGTACTCTAAAAAACCGCGCTGGTGTTCTACAATTTTGGTGGCGACTTTCATCAATGTTTCGTTGCGACTTTGTAGGCTTTTTAAAAACCAGCGAGCTTCTTGTAGGTTGTCACGCAGAAAATTATTGTCATCGCTATTGTCGGCGCGCTTTACCAGCGAAGCGTAGTCGCTGTTAATTCTTAGTTTGGGGGCAATATCCGGATTAAGCTCAACCACCCAGCGATCTTTGATATTTTTCACATAGACATCAGGGACGATATATTCTGTGGTATTCGGGGTAATCATTTCACCGGGGTTGGGGTTCAGGCTTTGGATTAAATTGAGTACTTCGCGCAGTTCAGGTTCTTTGAGTCTGGAGCGGCGTAACAGTTGCGCATAATCGCGGTTGCCTAGCAAAGACAGATGGCGATCGATTATATCCTTGGCTTGTTTGAGCCAAGGGGTATCAGCGGCGAGTTGATTCAGTTGAATCACTAGGCACTCTTGTAAATCCAGCGCAGCCACCCCGGGTGGATCAAATTGTTGGATGCCATGTAACACGGCAACCACTTCGTCAAGCTCGATATCGGGGTTGTATTGGTTAAAGCTGGTGTGAAGTTGCTCTGGAGATTGGGTCAAGCGGCCATTGTCATCGACGGCGTCAATAATGGCCATACCAATACTGCGATCCACATCGGACATACGGGTAAGATTAAGTTGCCATAGCAAGTGATCTTGGAGTGATTCGGTCGTGCTATTGCGCGAATCAAAGTCAAAATCTTCGTTGCTTGAGGAGGCTTGTGACGAACTGGAAGTGGATGGGGTGCTGGATTGGTAGACGTCGTCCCACTGGGTATCGACGGGAAGGTCTTCGGGGATATTTTCCTGCCATTCGCTATCGGCGCTAGGTCCTTCAACTTCAATGTTTTCGGTTTTGGTTGCTACGTTATCGCTAAAATTGACTTCTTCGGTTTTGACGTTTTCCTGATTATGCTCGGCTTCCTGCTCTTCGTTAACGTCAAGCATGGGGTTGCTTTCCAGTGCTTGCTGAATCTCTTGTTGCAGGTCGAGAGTGGATAATTGCAGTAGTTTAATCGCCTGTTGGAGCTGAGGCGTCATCGTCAGCTGCTGGCCGATTTTAAGCTGTAGCGATTGTTTCATAGATTGTCGGAGTACCCATACTGCATATCTCTGCCGAACTGTTTGTTAGGATGCGCTGCCGGTTTGGGATATGGGTTGCTTAGTGTCTTACGCCGTTGAAAAATATCAAATAATGGGATCTATTGATTGTTATGCACGGGGTTAGTGTAACGGTGGATTTTGCTCCTAGCAAGACTTATACCGATTTTGCGTAAAACTGCCATTTTCTTATAAGGCAAACTGGTGTCCAAGGTAAATATCACGCACCTTTTGGTTATTTAGCACCGTTTGCGCAGTTCCTTCAGAGATAATATGACCTTCCCCTACGATATAGGCCTTCTCGCAAATATCCAGTGTCTCGCGGACATTGTGATCGGTAATCAGTACGCCAATCCCCAGCGTCTTTAAATGGTTAATAATTTGTTTGATATCGCCGACTGAGATGGGGTCAACCCCTGCGAAGGGCTCATCCAGCAAAATAAACGAGGGTTCTGTAGCCAGCGCGCGAGCAATTTCCACTCGGCGGCGTTCGCCCCCTGATAGCGCCATACCTAGACTATCGCGGATATGAGTAATATGAAATTCTTGTAGCAAGTTCTCCAATTTTTCGTCACGTTGTTGCTTGTTAAGGTCACTGCGGGTCTCAAGAATGGCGGAAATATTATCAGCGACTGTGAGTTTGCGAAATATCGAGGCTTCTTGAGGTAAGTAACCAATGCCTCGGCGGGCTCGGCCATGCATTGACAGGCCAGTCAGGTCAGTACCATTAAGTTGAATATTGCCCCGGTCTGCGGTGACGATGCCAGCAATCATATAAAAACAGGTGGTTTTGCCCGCACCATTAGGCCCCAGTAGCCCTACGACTTGGCCGCTGTGAACTTCTAGAGAAACATCTTTCACTACTGGGCGAGATTTATAGGCTTTGGCCAGATGATTGGCGGTCAGTACTGACATGGTTTTCCTTATTGCGTGTTTGAATCGCTATGGTCGATTTTGTCGCTAGCTTCAGGTATCAGCACCATCTTAACCCGACTCGATTTCTCTTTACCGCTGCTGGCTTTCACCTGCTCAGTGGCAATATTGTATTCGATCTTTTTACCGCTGACGGTGGTGTCGTTTTGTTGAATAGATGCATTATCACTCAAAATAACGATATCCTGATTGAGTTGATAATCTAACCGGTTGGCATTGGCTTTGATCGGCGCCTTGTTGGGATCAGATTGTTGCTCAAACTGAGCGGGTTTACCCAAGGCCCTAATCGAGGTTACTTTGCTATCTTTACTATGCACAATAATATGATCGCCGGAGATTTTAACTGAGCCCTGTGTCATCAGTACATTGCCGAAGTATTCGGTTTTTTCACCATTTTTAAGCGCTTTTTGGCTAGCTCGATCAGATTCAATATTAATTGGCAGTTGACTGTCTTCTGGCAGAGCTATTGCGTGTTGGCCAAGCATGACCAACGAGAATAAGCTCAAGTTAATAAATAATTTATTCAGCATTGTCTGGTGCCATCGTTGGCTCATATTGGCCTCTGACTTGATCGAGTAAAGTAATATGCTTGGTGTTTAAATCAGCTTCCATACCAATGGCCTGAGTAACACTGTTAGGGTTTTGCAGAGTTACGGTTTGTTCAGTGTTTGCACGCTTCTTATCAGGATAGATAAACAACTGGGGTGTTTTTAACGAGGATTGCTTGCTCTGATTAATCATCGTTACCCGATGTTGCAGGTCGATTTTATGACCGCGGTTATAAACAGTGCCAGAGAGCGCTTTGATTTCCCATGTCGTGACACCGTCCTGAAACAATTGAAAATAAGGCTGTTGCAGGCTGATGCTATCATCTTTGGGGTTATGCTGTACCGATTGGCTGACCATAATCATATCTAGCGATCCGCTTTTATCATATTGTTCACTATAGCTATTGATAAGATAGAAATTGGGGTGCTGCTCAGTTTGCCTGTTATCGTTCAGCGCCGGTGTGGTACCTGTTTCAAAATAAGCTAATAAAAAAATCAGCAATACCAGACCTGCCATGGCGGCGATACTGGTATTGATATGGCGGGTGCTGAATAGTTTCATTGATTAAAAAGCTTTTTTATCTCTGCTAATAATTGGCGGCCTTTGAGTTTCGCTTACTAGGCTACCCCTGCGTTCAGTAAATCGTGTAAATGTACTGCACCAATAGCCCGATTGTTGTCATCGATAACGGCTAATACGCTGATTTTTCCATTGTCCATAATCGCCAGAGCTTCAGCGGCTAACATATTGGCTGAGGCTGTTTTACAGTCAGTGGTCATCACATCATTGATCGATGTGTTGTGTATATCGATATTTTGATCCAGTGTGCGGCGCAAATCACCGTCAGTAAAAATGCCCAACAGTGATTGCCCGTCATCAACAATAGTGGTCATACCCAAACCCTTGCTGGTGACTTCCAGCAGGGCATCACTTAGCTTGGTCCCAGTATTGACCTTTGGTATCAGTTTGCCTGTGTGCATAACGTCTTCAACCTTTAACAGCAGTCTGCGACCTAGCGCACCGCCGGGGTGGGAGAAGGCAAAATCCTCAGCACTAAAACCTTTGGCTTCTAGCAGCGCGATAGCCAGTGCATCACCCATAACCAGAGCGGCGGTGGTGCTTGATGTTGGGGCTAAATTCAGTGGGCAGGCTTCTTCAGATATCGCGACATTTAAATTCACATTAGCGGAGCTTGATAGCGTTGAGTCGGGATTGCCGGTCATGCTAACCAGTGGTGTGCCCATGCGTTTTAACAGAGGTAATAGGGTGACTAGCTCTGCGGTGTTGCCTGAATTGGATAGGGCGAGTACTACATCGTTGGCGGTAATCATACCCATATCACCATGGCTGGCCTCACCGGGATGCACAAACATAGCGGGGGTGCCCGTGCTGGCCAGTGTTGCGGCTATTTTAGTGCCAATATGACCGGATTTTCCCATGCCTGTCACCACCACTCGGCCAGTACATGACATCATCAATTCGCAGGCTTGATCAAAGCTCTGGTCAATATTCTCAATCAGTTCATCGATGGCATCACGTTCCATGGTAATGGTACGCATGGCGGAGTTCTTATAAAGGCTGTGTTTATTTTTTGACATAGGCTAATCAGGTTCTTCCAATTGATGATTACAAGGCGCTTAGGCTTGCTTGAGGCCTCTTTAAGTCTACTATCTTTAAGTCTACTAGACGGGGAATAGTAAATAATAATAAGCGATATAACACAACAACAATACCATGCCATCGCCCCGACCAATTCTGGCTGGGCTTTGTTGTTTGTAGGTTAGCCAGTGACGGCCCAATAACATGATGGCAAATAGTAGCGTCAGTCCTGCCATGGATAAATAATCCCGGTTAAATACAACCGGTTCAAGGCTTGCAGGTGCGAGCAGTGCCGGCATTGCCATAACCGCCAATAAATTAAATAAATTTGAGCCCACCACATTACCAATGGCGATATCATGGTGGCCCTTAAGGGCGCTAGCGGCGCTGGCAGCGAGTTCTGGCAAGCTAGTGCCAACGGCTACCACAGTTAGGCCGATAATCAGTTCGCTGACACCAAAGGCCAGTGCAACTTTACCAGCACCCCAAACCAGCAGTTTGGAGCTGACAATTAAAAGTACCAGTCCAAGGCAGAAAAGCCACCAAGCTTTGCCTCGTGATAGATTAGGAATATGTTTAACGTCGGCTATTTGCTCGGCATCGGGCTGATGCGACTTGCTATTGATCAGATAATAGAAAATTCCGGACAGTATCAATAAAAAGGCGACTCCATCTATTGTGCCGAGATGGTTGTCACACAGAAAAAGCATCGCCGCGATAGTGGCACCGAGTAATAGTGGAATTTCTCTTTTGAGTAAGGTTTTGGCGATAGGAATAGGTGAAATCAGTGCAGTAACGCCAAGCACCAGTCCAATATTCGCCAAATTTGAACCCAGCGCATTACCCACTGCTAGATCGCCGGCATTATCCAAGGCAGCATTAATGGCGACGATAATCTCTGGCGCTGAAGTGCCAAGCGCTACAATGGTTAGGCCGATCATAATTGGCGCCATACCAAGATCGCGGGCAATACCGGCAGCGCCCGCAACAAAGCGGTCAGCGCTCCAGATTAAACCGATAAAACCGATAATAATGGCTGCACTATTAATAATCATAAATAAAATAAGTTTTAGCTGTAAATGGGTAAAAACTTGCGATCAATATGTCATCAGCCTGACTTGGCAGTCTCTTGGAGGCTAATAGTTTAGCTATCGTTGATACTGCCTTTGGGCGTGGCTGCATTATATAGAGCTTTAGCAGAAAGGGTATGTTTTCTGTTTTGCGGCCTATTAAAAACAGCGATAAATGAGTTATTTACCTTTGCGGTACTGTTACCTGCCAAGATTTTTCGTTACATTAGCTGAAATATTCAAACAACTGACAACCTAGGAAAGGATTTATGAAGGCATTTCAGTCGGCAGCAGCTTTGGTTGCTGATTTATTTAAGCTACTTTTTGTTGCTACCATCGTCTCTGTGTGGGCAGTAACTGCCTCTGCGCAAAACACAACAGCACCTGCCCAGCCTAGCGCCAATGAGGTGGTAAAAGCGACGACTGATAAAGTGATGAAAATTATCATCGAGGCTCAGGTTTATTACGATACTGATCCCAATCGTTTCTATAATGAGATAGAGCAGGTATTAGAGGATTTCGTTGACTTCAACAGCTTTGCCCGCGGCGTAATGGGCGTTTATGCCAGTAAAAAGCAATATATGGCGCTTGAGACCAATAAAGAGAAAGCTGCCTTTAAAGCACGCATGAAGCGTTTTGCTAATACTTTTCAGGATGGATTAGTGCAGACTTATGCCAAAGGCCTGTTGGCCTTTAACGGCAATAAAATTGAAGTATTGCCACCGGCTGAAAGTACGGCCACCGAGGGTAGTGTGACGGTTACCCAGCATGTTTATGGCGACAGCGAAAAGCCCTATGTAGTGCAGTATAAAATGCGTAAAAATCGCTCGGGTGAGTGGAAGTTGCGGAATCTAACGATTGAGGCGATTAATTTGGGTAGGGTTTACCAAAGTCAGTTTCGTGCTGCGGCCAGACAATACCAAGGCGATATTGATGCCGTCATTGATAATTGGACCGTAGATCCCACTAATAACGCGACCGATACCTAACGAATAAACTCGCTATTGGCCGCCATTTTCCGTACAATCGCCGCCTTTTTTGAGTTGCTGAGCCTGCCTGTCGCAATCCTTCGGTAGCTTAAACAATAGTCTGCTAATCTATCAATAGTCTCACTCAGGCTACGGAGCCCTAATATGGACCCTGAAAATGTCAAACAACTGTTGCAACAGCATCTTGCTGATTGCGATATTGAGGTGACGGGTGATGGTCGTCATTTCGATATTACCGTAGTCGGTGATATCTTTGAGGATCTAAACGCAGTAAAAAAACAACAGTTGGTTTATGCTGCGTTAAATCCGCAAATTGCAGATGGCAGCATTCATGCGGTCAATATGAAGACGTTTACCCGTGCCGAAGCGGCAGCGCAATAATTAGGCTTTTTGATGGATAAATTACTGATCAGTGGTGGTTCAACGTTGAATGGCGAGATCCGGATTTCCGGTTCCAAAAATTCAGCGCTGCCTATTTTGGCGGCAACCTTATTGTGTGATGACGTGATTACCATTCGCAACCTGCCTCATCTGCATGATATCACCACCATGATTGCGCTATTGCGCTGCATGGGAGTCGACGTGGTGATTGATGAAATGCTGGGTATTGAGGTTAATGCCAATACGATTGAAGATCTAACTGCCCCTTATGAGCTGGTTAAAACCATGCGCGCCTCGATTTTAGTGTTAGGTCCGATGCTGGCGCATTTTGGTGAGGCCAATGTATCTTTCCCAGGAGGCTGTGCCATTGGTAGTCGTCCGGTGGATTTGCACCTGCGCGGTTTAGAAGCCTTGGGGGCGACAGTGGATGTCGATGAAGGCTATATTCGCGCCAAGGTAGATGGGCGTCTTAAGGGCGCACATATTTTAATGGATACGGTGACCGTTGGTGGTACCGAAAATATTCTGATGGCCGCAACGTTGGCACAAGGTACGACAGTGATTGAAAATGCCGCTCGCGAGCCAGAAGTCGTTGATTTGGCCGAATGCCTCAACGCGATGGGCGCCAAAATCAGTGGTCACGGTAGCCCCACTATTACCATTGAGGGTGTTGAGCGTTTGCATGGTTGTGAATATTCGGTAATGCCCGATAGAATTGAAACCGGTACCTATTTAGTGGCCGCTGCTGCCACCAGCGGTCGGGTTAAATTAAAAGATACCCGTTCAGATATTCTGGAAGCTGTACTGGTTAAATTAGAAGAAGCCGGCGCTAAGATCACCATTGGTGACGATTGGATTGAATTGGATATGGAAGGGCGCAGACCAAAGGCGGTCAATATTAAAACCGCGCCTTATCCAGCTTTCCCCACCGATATGCAGGCGCAATTTACTGCTATGAATGCTATTTCGGAAGGGACCAGTCGAGTAACGGAAACCGTTTTCGAGAACCGTTTAAACCAGACCCAAGAAATGAATCGCATGGGTGCAAAAATTTCTATTGAGGGCAATACGGCCATCATAGAGGGAACAGCTACCTTACAATCAGCACCGGTTATGGCTTCTGACCTCAGGGCATCAGCCAGTTTGGTGATTGCCGGTTTAATCGCAGAAGGTGATACGGTGATTGATCGTATCTACCATATTGACCGTGGTTATGAATGTATCGAAGAAAAACTACAGTTACTGGGCGCGAATATTCGTCGCCTGCCGAAATAAAAAAGACCAATTATAGAAAAGACAAATTATGGATCAGCAAGTGATTATCGCCTTGACCAAAGGTCGTATCCTCAAAGAAACGTTGCCCTTATTAGCGGCAGCGGGCATTGAGCCGCTTGAAGATATCAGCAAAAGTCGCAAATTGATTTTTGCAACCAGTCAGCCCGATATTCGTCTATTGGTTATCCGTGGATCTGATGTGCCTACCTATGTGCAACATGGTGCCGCCGATATGGGTGTATCCGGTAAAGATATGTTGTTAGAAGCTGGTGGCGCTGACTTATATGAGCCGTTGGACTTGAATATTGCCAAATGCCGATTAATGACTGCTGGGCTAGTGGGTCAAGAACTGCCGCGAGGCCGAGTTCGTGTTGCCACCAAGTTTACCAATGTGGCCAAACATTACTGCGCAGAGAAAGGTATTCAAGCCGACATTATCAAATTATATGGGGCGATGGAATTGGCTCCTTTAATGGATCTGGCTGATATGATTGTGGATATCGTCGATACCGGCAATACCTTAAAAGCCAATGGTATGGAGCCGCGGGATCTAATTGCCGATATTAGTTCACGCCTAGTAGTTAATCGTGCCGCCATGAAGCGCAAGCATCAGCGTATCTCGCAAATTATTGAGCAACTGCGCGCAGTGGTGGAGGCGGCTGTTTAAATGTCGACACCCTCGCAATCCATGATACGTTTAGATGCCAATCAAGCGGACTTTGAGCAGCGTTTAAGTCAGTTATTGGCTTGGGATTCGGTGGTTGATGATTCTGTTGTCGGTGCGGTCGATAAGATAATTGCTGCTATTAAAGACCATGGTGATCAGGCGTTGTTGGAATATACCAACCGTTTTGATCGCATGGATGCAAAGTCAATGACCGAATTGGTCATGGATAAAGCTCAAGTTGAGCAATCCCTGTCGATGATTTCTGCTGAACAGCGGGCTGCGCTAGAAACAGCGGCCGATCGCATTCGTCGTTATCACCAACATCAAAAACAGGATTCTTGGTCTTATACTGAAGCTGACGGTACGGTACTGGGGCAACAAATCACAGCGCTGGAAAAAGTCGGTGTTTATGTGCCCGGTGGCAAGGCGGCTTATCCATCGACGGTATTAATGGATGTAATTCCTGCCAAAGTTGCCGGTGTGGAGCAGGTGGTGATGACCAGCCCTACACCAGACGGTGATATTAATCATATTGTACTGGCGGCGGCGGCGATTGCCGGTGTCGATAAAGTCATTACTGTTGGTGGTGCGCAGGCTGTTGCGGCTTTGGCCTATGGTACTGAAACCATCCCCCAAGTTGATAAAATTGTTGGGCCAGGCAATCTATTTGTGGCAGCGGCAAAGCGACAAGTATTCGGTCAGGTTGGTTTGGATATGATTGCTGGGCCTTCAGAAATTCTCGTCATCTGCGATGGTCAAACGGATCCCGATTGGATTGCGATGGATTTGTTTTCCCAAGCTGAACACGATGAAAATGCGCAGTCTATTTTGGTTTGTCCTGATGCTGCTTTTATTGACAAAGTTGAAGCAAGTATTAATAAGTTACTGCCCACCTTGGAGCGACAAGCTATTGCCTCGGCCTCTTTGTATAACCGTGGTGCTTTAATTCAGGTCAGTGATATCGCTCAGGCTATTGCCGTGTGCAACCGTATTGCGCCTGAACACCTGGAGTTATCCGTTGAAGATCCGCAAGCGCTCTTGCCACAGATTAAGCATGCCGGCGCTATCTTTATGGGGCGTTATACCTCGGAGGCTTTAGGTGATTATTGTGCTGGCCCCAACCATGTTTTACCCACCTCGGGTACGGTACGGTTTTCCTCACCGTTGGGTGTCTATGATTTTCAAAAACGCAGCTCAATTATCCACTGCTCCGCAGAAGGTGCGGCCGAATTAGGTAAAGTGGCTTCTGTATTGGCGCGGGGTGAATCCTTAACCGCTCATGCCCGTTCTGCGGAATATCGCATCAAGTAACTTCTATTCTGTGGCGTCCTCTTTGTTGCCCACCACGGCGCTGATACTCATTGTTTGTCCTTCCCTGACTAGGTCAATCACCACTTCTTCACCGGGTCTGGTGGCAGCAATAAAATTCATCGCTGCTTGACCATTACCAACCGGTTGATTGTTAATGCCGGTAATGATGTCGCCTTTGATTAAACCACTATTATCCGCAGGCCCGCCGCGATGAATATCCATGATAATAATGCCGTTATTAACCGGTAAATTATAGGATTGTGCAGTAGCTGCAGGTATGGGTTCTACGTTAACGCCCAACCAGCCCCGGATAACTTTGCCATATTCAATAATGTCGGACATAATTCTTATTGCAAGGTCGGATGGTGTGGCCAGGCCGATACCCTGCGAGCCTCCCGAATTACTCTGAATCGCGGTGCTGATACCTAGCAACCGACCTCGAGCATCTACCAACGCGCCGCCAGAATTGCCGGGATTAATCGCCGCATCGGTTTGAATAAAATTTTCATAGGTGGTCAGTTCTAACCCATGGCGTCCAGTCGCACTGATAATCCCCTGCGTAACGGTGTGGCCAAAACCATAGGGATTGCCGATAGCTAGCACGACATCACCGACCATCGCTTGAGAAGGATCACCGATGGTAATCGTTTCAAGCTCGTTAAGGTCAATTTTTAACACCGCTAAATCGGTTTCACGGTCAATACCGATAACCTTGGCCAGTGCTTCGCGACCATCTTGTAACAGGACTAGAATTTTATCGGCATCTTTAATGACATGGTTATTGGTCAGAATATAGCCGTTGGGATTAATAATAATTCCCGACCCCAGACTATTTTGGACACGTTCTTTTTGCCGGATAATATTTTTTTGCAACAAGTACCGCAAAATAGGGTCATTATAAAGTGCTGGTAACTTCTGCTTCACAGTTTTACGGGTATGGATATTCACTACGGCAGGGGCAGCTTGCTGAACTGCCTGCGCATAAGAGTAAGGGCCCTGAGAACTGACAGACCGAGTATCGTTGGCGTTATTGATGCCCAATAAATCAGGAAAATGATCCAGAATAATAATGGCGGCTAATAGGCCGCACACCACAGGCCAGCGTAAAAATTCTAATAACTCTTTCATAGCTTGGCTAAACCACACTTGAGATTTATTATCGATACTGTAGCCTAACATGAGTTTTGTTGTGGTGGCAGAGCTATATCTGTTTTACATGCTGTGAGTGAATAACCATGTCCGTCAGTCTGAAAGCGTTTTTAAGCGATACCAATGAGCTATTAAAGCCGCAAGCCTTTAATGATTATTGCCCGAATGGTTTGCAGGTGCAGGGTAGCGATACCATCAATAAGTTAGTGGTCGGGGTAACAGCCAGTCAGGCCTTGATTAACCGTGCGATTGACGAAAAAGCCGATGCGATTTTGGTGCATCATGGTTATTTTTGGAAAGGTGAAGATCCTTGTATAGTCAGCATGAAGTACCGTCGAATTGAGGCGCTGATTAAAAACAATATTAGCTTGATTGCCTATCATCTGCCGCTTGATGCCCACCCGCTGATGGGTAATAACGCCCAGCTGGCCAAACGGCTTGATATAACGGTTACAGGTGGTTTGCAACCGGATAATCCGAATTCAGTAGGCAATGTAGGGCGTTTGGCTGCGCCTGTATCGGCAGAGAAATTTTGCCAGCAAGTGAATGCCGCCTTGGGAAGAGAGCCCCTTTTAATTAAAGGTGGAGATCAGCTGATAGAGACTATTGGTTGGTGTACGGGTGGCGCTCAAGGCTATATTGATCAGGCGGCCTCACTGGGTGTGGATGCTTACCTCTCTGGTGAGATCTCCGAGCCCACTGTGCATAGCGCCAAGGAATTGGGTATTCATTATATAGCCGCGGGACATCACGCAACGGAGCGCTATGGGGTGCAGGCAGTGGGAAAATATATGGCCGAAAAATTCAATTTGGACTACCAATTTATCGATATCGATAATCCGGTCTAGCCTGTCATGATTGCTGCCTGGGTGGATTTGATTACATTCTATCCTCAGCTGTAATCATGACATCAATTTTTTCCTGTCGGGCTTTTTTGTCCAAACCAAACTCCTCATTGAGCATCCCCGGTTCATTTGGCGCTGTTTTAGGTGCGTAGTCTAATGGGGGTGTAATCATATCCCCTTCATTAACAATCACCGGTGTTTCGGTATCACCTTCCAGTGCCTGCAGCGTTTCTTTAGCATGCTCACTGGCTAAAAGCTGCGCACCTTTGGCCAGGTGGTTATGTACTTCACGGTAACTGGTTGTTAGCTGGTTAAGCAGGTCGGCAGTTTCTACAAAATGCTCAGACACCTCGGTTTGATAGCTTTCTTGCTGCTGTTTCATTTCATTTAAATGATCTTCCAGCTGGCGTTGTGATTGCCGGGTGGGCGCTGTCCGCAGGGAAATCAGGTAGCCAGCGGCCAAGCCGATAATGGTCATAGCAAAAGCGACGGTGATAACTAATTCCAGAGAGTACAAAGCGGTATCCTTTAATTATGATTGAATTGAGTCGTTAGTATAACGTTAAAATTGACGCGCGTCAGAGATCTATCGCAGTTGCTGGCAGGTTGATACTGTCTGTGTATCTCGGTAAAGTTGCCCACCCTGCGGCCATGTATCCATAGATATGCCGCCATTAGATATGACGATGATTTCAATAGTATGACTCCTACAGTGCGTTATCAATCAGACCTGAAGCGAAAGGATTTCTCTTATGATCCCGTTCAAGAACAGGCTGTGGCTTATTTACAGGATTTATACGATCGCCTATTAAGCGCTGATGCACAGATCAGTAAAGGCGGTTTTCTTGCTCGCCTGCTGGCACGCTTTCGGGCTGAAAAGCCGGTTGAACCAGTTCGGGGGCTCTATTTTTGGGGCGGTGTTGGACGGGGTAAAACCTATCTTATGGATGCTTTCTATGATGCATTGCCTTTTGAGCGAAAAATCCGCGTGCATTTCCACCGCTTTATGCAGCGTGTTCATCAAGAGCTTGCCAAGCTGGAAGGGCAGAAAAACCCGCTCAATCTTATTGCCGAGCGACTGGCAAAAGAGGCTAGAGTCATCTGTTTTGATGAGTTTTTTGTCTCCGATATTACCGATGCCATGATTCTGGGAGGCTTATTTGAGCAGTTATTCGGCCGGGGTGTCACCTTGGTCGCTACCTCCAATATTGTGCCCGATGGTCTCTACAAGGATGGCTTACAGCGCAGCCGCTTCCTGCCCGCCATTGCCTTGGTCAAAAAGCATACCGAGGTGGTCAATGTTGATGGTGGTATCGATTACCGTCTGCGAGCGTTAAAACAGGCCGAGCTATACCATTTTCCGCTGGATGATGAGGCAGATAGAAGCCTTGAGCGTTCCTTTAACAGTCTAAACCCCGATGTTGAGCATATTCTGCGCAATGAGCCACTGGATATAGAAGGGCGGCCCATTGTCGCTCGCTGTATTTCCGACGATGTGGTTTGGTTTGATTTTACAGCGCTCTGCGACGGGCCCCGCAGTCAGAATGACTATATTGAACTAGCCCGCGAATTTCATGCGGTTTTGGTCAGTGATGTGCCGCAAATGGATGGCAGTAAGGATGATCAGGCCCGCCGTTTTATCAATTTGGTCGATGAGTTTTACGATCGCAACGTCAAGCTGGTGCTGTCGGCTGCAGTGCCGCTGCAACAGCTCTATGTAGGTAGCAAACTTAGCTTTGAATTTGAGCGTACCCAGAGCCGTTTATTGGAAATGCAGTCCCATGATTACCTGGCGTTGGAGCATCGCCCTTAAGCGGGTGCAAAGATGCCATCAAATGGTTAATTTGGCCTTCAATTAAGTCCGTAAAGCTCTTGATCTAGTGCTTCCCTCTCTGTACAATCCGCGCTCTTCGTAAATACGAGTCCCTGCTCTCAAGTTAGTAGCACCTCTACAAAATAGGTTGTTAAAAGATGAAAACCTTCAGTGCAAAGCCGGATTCTGTACAGCGAGATTGGTTCTTGGTAGATGCCGATGGCAAAACCTTGGGTCGATTGGCTACAGAAATCGCACATCGCTTGCGTGGCAAGCATAAAGCCGAATACACCCCGCACGTTGATACTGGCGATTATATCGTTGTTGTTAATGCCGAGAAAATTCAGGTCACTGGTAATAAAGCCAAAGACAAGACGTATTACCACCATACTGGTTATGTGGGTAATCTGAAGTCAATCAGCTTCGAAAAACTCATTGAAAAAGCCCCTGAGCGTGCCATTCAGGATGCGGTTAAAGGTATGTTGCCTCGCAATCCTCTGGGTCGCACGATGTTTAGAAAGCTGAAAGTCTACGCTGGTACTGAACATCCTCATGCTGCGCAGCAGCCTCAACCACTTAGCCTATAACGGACGGAACTATGTCAGCTACTCAATATTACGGTACCGGCCGTCGTAAAACTTCAACAGCTAGAGTTTTCTTAAAATCTGGCTCCGGTGAAATCACTATTAACAAACGCTCTATCGATACCTATTTCGGTCGTGAAGTTGCGCGCATGATTGTGCGTCAGCCACTAGAACTGATCGATATGGTTGATAAGTTTGATCTTCACATCACCGTTACCGGTGGTGGTAGCTTCGGTCAAGCGGGTGCCATTCGTCACGGCATTACCCGTGCTCTTATGGAATATGACGAAGGTCTTCGTCCAGCACTGCGGGCAGAGGGTTATGTTACCCGTGATGCGCGTGAAGTTGAACGTAAGAAAGTTGGCCTGCGTAAAGCACGTAAGAAGCCACAGTTCTCGAAACGTTAATTGTTGGTTGTATTTCGCGCTTGGCAGCGTGCTTAACCACATTGTCAGGCCTCGCAAAAAAACGTCCACGATTGCTAAAGTCTGGGCGTTTTTTTATGACTGCTGATAGGGTTTTCGCTATTGGTCAGTAAAACCACTTGTTTTGCCTGTTTTATAGGCGAAGCCCTTGAATTATCTAAGGTTAATTGTTGTAAGCCCGAGTCAACTTCTTTACTATTTGGCTCCATTCAAACAGATAGCTGTGGTTTTAGAAAATTGTTCAGAAAATCATGCTAAGAGTGGCTGCTGACAGGGTGGTTAAGCTTGGTTGGATTTAAAATTTGTTAGTCTTAGGGGGATTACGTCATGAGTAATGACGGCGTTAATACTACGCGGCGACGCTTTCTGACAGGAGCTACCTCTGTGGTAGGTGCTGCAGGAGCTGTCGGTATTGCTGTTCCGTTTGTTGGTTCTTGGAACCCAAGTGCCAAGGCAAAAGCCGCTGGCGCTCCGGTTAAATTTGATATCAGCAAGCTTGAGCCTGGTGAAATGAAAGTGGTTGAATGGCGTGGCAAGCCGGTTTATGTGGTTCGCCGTACCGCCAAGTCACTTGCTGAACTCAAAAGCCTTGAAGGCTCTTTAAAAGACCCCGCTTCTAGCAGTGCCGACCAGCCTGCCTATATCGAAGGCGAGCAACGGGCTATCAATCCAGAATTTATGGTGCTAGTGGGTTTATGTACCCACCTTGGTTGTGCCCCAAAATATCGCCCTGAAGTGGGTTCGATTCCAACCAGTGACGGCAGTAACTGGGTCGGTGGCTTCTTCTGCCCCTGTCACGGATCCATGTTTGATTTATCCGGGCGTGTTTACAAAGGTGTGCCAGCATCCGCCAACCTTGTAGTACCCCCTTACTCGTTTGAAAGCGACACCGTTATGGTGATCGGTGTGGATCAGGAGGCAGCTTAATGATCAATATGCTAGTAGGATTGAGAGATTGGGTTGATGAGCGTCTGCCAATTATGCGCGCCTGGAACACCCATATGGGCAAGTACTATGCGCCAAAAAACTTTAACTTTTGGTACTTCTTTGGTGTTCTATCGCTTGTTGTATTGGTTAACCAATTACTGACCGGCGTTTGGCTCACCATGAGCTATACCCCGAGTGCTGAAGAAGCGTTTAAGTCTGTCGAATACATTATGCGTGATGTCGATTACGGTTGGATTATTCGCTATATGCACTCTACCGGCGCCTCGGCGTTCTTTATTGTGGTTTATCTGCATATGTTTCGCGCCTTGATTTACGGATCCTACAAAAAGCCACGTGAGCTAGTGTGGTTGTTCGGTATGGTGATCTTTGTGGTATTAATGGCTGAAGCTTTTGTCGGTTATGTACTGCCATGGGGTCAAATGTCATACTGGGGTGCACAGGTTATCATCTCATTGTTTGGTGCTATTCCAGTTGTGGGTGAAGATATCGTCCAGTGGATTCGTGGTGACTTCCTGATCTCGGGTATTACCCTCAACCGTTTCTTTGCGTTGCACGTGGTTGCGCTGCCTATTGTTTTGCTAGGTTTGATTGTTATGCACCTATTGGCATTACATGAAGTGGGTTCAAATAATCCTGACGGTGTAGATATCAAGAAGCACAAAGACGAAAACGGTGTGCCGCTCGATGGTGTTGCTTTTCACCCATACTATTCCGTACACGATTTACAGGCGATTGCGGTGTTCCTGTTTGCCTTCTGTGCGATTCTTTTCTTCGCGCCGGAAATGGGCGGTTACTTTATTGAATATGCCAATTTTGAAATTGCCAATTCACTGAAGACTCCGGAACATATTGCACCGGTTTGGTACTTTACGCCATTCTATTCGGTACTGCGTGCGGTTCCCGACAAGTTATTAGGCTTTATTGCCTTTGCGGCGTCAGTAGCGATTCTATTTATCCTGCCCTGGATTGATCACAGTAAAGCTAAATCATTCCGTTATAAAGGAAAAGTGCCAACGATTATGATTGGTGTATTTGCTGCTGCCTTTATTATTTTGGGTGTGTTGGGAGTTAA
>NZ_CAXAHB010000012.1:0-31485 GCF_963968385.1 uncultured Oceanicoccus sp. | reverse complement strand
TGGCTTACGCTTAATCACCAACTTCGGCAACGCGCGCGGCTCGCGCTTTAACTGCTCAAAAGCAATCTCATCGGTTAAGTGATTACTGTATAAGTGACAATCGCCAAAGGTATGCACAAAATCACCGACTTCCAATTCACATTGTTGCGCTACCATATGGGTTAGTAGCGCATAACTGGCGATATTGAAGGGCACGCCTAAAAACAAATCCGCGCTGCGCTGATAAAGCTGGCAGGATAGCTTGCCGTCTAACACATAGAACTGAAATAACGTGTGGCAAGGTGGTAAGGCCGCGCGGCCTTGTTCGGCATTTTCCTGCGGGCCAATCGATTCATCAGGCAAATCAGCTGGGTTCCAACCGCTGACAATTAAACGGCGCGAATCAGGCTTGGTTTTTATCATGCGAATTAAATCGCTAATTTGATCAATGGTCGAGCCGTCGGGACATTCCCAGCTGCGCCATTGCTTGCCGTAAATAGGACCAAGATCACCGTCGGGTAAAGCCCACTCATCCCAGATAGAGACACCGCGCTCTTTCAGCCAGTTATTATCAGTGCTGCCATTCAAAAACCAAATCAATTCATAAATAATACTTTTAAGGTGGATTTTTTTAGTCGTTACCAGCGGGAAACCTGCACTTAAATCAAAGCGCAGCTGGCGACCAAATACCGAACGGGTCCCTACGCCAGTTCTATCACTCTTATCGGTACCGTTATCGATAACATCCTGAATTAATTCGAGATACTGTTTCATGTAAAGCCAAGCCTCATTGCGCTATTTGTTACGTTTATTTTTTTTAGATTTTTTTGTTTTCGCTGTTATTGCCGGCTGGTCTGATCCGCGGCGGTAAGCATAAACGATCAGCAGCAAGCCTGCGACCATCATTGGCAGTGATAATAGTTGTCCGCGGGTTAACCAACCAAAAGCATCAAAACCAATATGCCCATCAGGTTGACGGAAAAACTCGACGATAAAGCGGAAGCAGCCATAGCCGACCATAAACACCCCCGATACCGACCATTCTGGTCGAGCCCGGCGGGAAAAACTGTAGACGATTAAAAATAATAATAAGCCTTCTAGGCCGGCCTGATATAACTGCGACGGATGTCGTGTCAATCCGCTGGGGTCGGCGGGAAAAATCATTGCCCAGGGCACTGTCGCCGGATCTGCTTGCCGCCCCCATAATTCCTGACCAATAAAATTACCGATACGACCAAAACCCAGCCCCAACGGCACAATCGGCACCACAAAATCGAGAATCTGGCCGGCGCGTAGGTTTAGTCGTCGACCATAAAGCATCATCGCTATCATTACCCCTAAAAACCCGCCGTGAAAGGACATACCGCCCTCCCAGACTTTAAACAACCACAGGGGATCAGCTAAAAATTTATCGAAGTTATAAAACAGCACATAACCAAAGCGTCCACCTAGCACCACACCCAAGGCGCCGTAAAAAATCAGATCATCAATATCTTTGCGATCAATTGGGGTGTGATCAAAGCCGGCGCGGCGGCGAGCTAAAAGCCAAGCGGAAGCAAAAGCCAACAAATACATCAACCCATACCAGTGCACAGAGATTGGCCCTAGTGAAACCGCGACTGGATCGAAATTGGGATGGGTGAGCATAATTTTTGATAAACCGCTGATTCGACAGGCGTCTATTATGCCGCAAGCCAAGCCGACACCCAACAGCAAGCTCATGATAAACTGCGCTAATGTGCTTAATTCTATTCGCCTATCAATATCACCCCGATTTTCCGTTAATCGTTGCCGCTAATCGGGATGAGTTTTATCAGCGCCCAACGCAGGCTGCCCATTTTTGGCCGGAAGTGCCGGCGATTTTTGCCGGCAAAGATTTAACCGCGGGCGGCACTTGGATGGGCATCAATAGACAAGGCAGGTTTGCGGCAGTGACTAACTATAGGGAAAACCGGCCAGCACCGACAGAAGCTATTAGCCGCGGCCAGCTATGCAGCCAGTTCTTGCTCAGCAGCGAAACCACGGCAAGCTATCTCGACCGCATTGATCAACAAAAACATCGATACCAAGGTTTTAATTTATTGGCCGGCACCGCTGAGGCATTGTATTACTACTGCAACCGTCAGGGTGAGATTAAGCCACTGACACCCGGCATTTATGGCTTAAGCAACAGTTTGTTAAATAGCCATTGGCCGAAAGTCGATGCCGGCAAAGCGGCGTTAGAAAATCTAATCAGCGATACCATCAATCCAGAGAAAATCTTAACGCTATTATTCGACCAGCAACAAGCAGTTGATACCGAACTACCTAATACCGGTATTGATATTGAACTGGAAAGAAGGCTTTCCAGCCGTTTTATTCGAACAGAAAATTACGGCACCCGCAGCTCAACCGTATTGTGCGTTGATCGTAAGGGAGGGGCGATATGGCTAGAACAAAGTTTTGATCATGCCGGCGCAACTGGCGACATTATGTTACACCGTTTCTAAAGGATAGATTCAGCCATCATTGCTTTAACCAACCGCTGAGAAGTGGACTCTTCAATCGATTGATCAATATATTCACGTACATCAGCAGCGGACTCCATCGTCATAACATGAGCCAACATGGCTTTCGCTTTTTTCATGCTGATACTGCGAATCACTGATTTTACTTTTGGCAGCGTCGCAGCATTCATTGACAATACGTCGTAACCCATCGCCATTAGCAATACCGCCGCACCAGGCTCGCCGGCAAACTCACCACAGATGCTCACTTTACAAGCTTCTGCATGACCATCATTGACCACTTGCTGCAATGCTTGCAATACGGCGGGATGAAAGGCCTGATAGATATCAGCTACTCGTGCATTATTGCGATCTACTGCCAATAAATATTGCGTTAAATCATTGGAGCCAACCGACAGAAAATCAACACGTTTGGCAAGCTGTCTCGCCTGATAAACCGCAGCAGGCACTTCCACCATGACACCAATTGAAGGCACTTCTAACTCAACGCCTAACTCTTCCACTAATTCATCATACGCTCGATGAATTAATGCCAACGCCTCTTCCAACTCTGGTACGCTGCTAATCATCGGCAACATCATGCGCAAATTACCCAAGCCGGCATTAGCCTTCATCATGGCCCGCACCTGCACCAGAAAAATTTCCGGATGATCCAGTGTCACTCGAATACCACGCCAGCCCAAAAAAGAATTGTCTTCCTGAATAGGGAAATACGGCAAGGACTTATCGCCGCCGATGTCCAGCGTACGCATAGTAACGGGCATGGGTGCAAACGCTGCTAACTGTTCACGATAAATTTTTCGCTGCTCTTCTTCACTGGGAAAACGCTCGCGCAATAAAAATGACACCTCGGTACGAAATAGACCAACCCCTTCAGCACCACGATCTAGTGAGCGGGCGATATCAGCTTGCAGACCGGTGTTTACCCAAAGCGGCAAACGGAAATTATCCGGGGTGACACAGGGCTCATCTTTTAGCGCTTCCAATTCTTTAGAAAACTGCAGCTCTTCTTCATAGATAGTTTGAAAGCGCTGCTGTAATTCTTCCGAAGGGTTGAAATACACATGGCCATTGTAGCCATCAAGAATAATTTCACTGCCTTCGATTTGGGTGAAGGGTAAGTTCATGACGCCTATCACGGTTGGTATGCCCATTGACCGAGCAAGAATAGCTACATGAGAGTTGCTGGAACCTTTTACCGACACCAAGCCGACTAAATTTTCCGGCGGCACTTCGCCTAACATCGAGGCAGTGAGTTCTTCGCCAATTAATACGGTTCGCTCCGGATATTCTATCGTTTCAGTATTGGCTGCCTGTAAATAAGCCAACACCCGACGCCCTAAATCTTTTACATCGGTAGCCCGCTCTTTAAGATAGGCATCTTCCATCATTTCAAAGGTGCGAACGTGCTTGAGAATAACCTGAGTTAGTGCGCCCTGAGCCCATTCACCCTGAACAATTAGCTCATCAACTTCAGCCGGCAGCGCATCATCGGCCAGCATACTTAAATAAACATCGAATAGAGCCCGCTCTTCTTTGGCCAGACGACTTTCCAACTTTCGGCCCAAGGCGTTAATATCTTCGCGCACGGCCTCTAAACACTCATGGAAGAAGTCCAACTCGTCCTGAATATCTTTGCTGCGACGCATCGGCACTGAATTAAGATCTGCAGTGGGCGCCACCACAACAGCGTGACCGATTGCGATACCGGGCGCTCCGGCCACACCGCGAAATTTGGCACTACCCTGACGCTCGCCCTGATCATCCAGAGCAACCAACATACCGGTAGCCTGTGCGTGCGCAATCACACCGGCTAGCTGTGCAGAAATGGTAACTAGAAAAGCTTCATCATCTTCATCAAAACGTCGGCGGGTTTGTTGCTGAATAACCAACACCCCCAACACTTTTCGCTGATGAATAATCGGCACGCCCAGAAACGATTTAAAACGCTCTTCACCAATCCCCGGCATAAATAAAAATTTAGGATGCGCTTCGGCGTTATCAAGATTAAGCGGCTCCCCTCTTGCGGCTACTTGACCAACCAAACCCTCGTTGGGTGCCATGGAGATTTTACCGACAAATTCTTTATTCAGCCCTTCGGTGGCACTAAACACATAGCGCGCTGACGTCGATTCACGCAGATAGACTGAGCACACTTCTGTGCCCATCGCATCCTGAACTCGCGCTACGGTAATATCGAGTACCGATTGCAAGTGGTCGGCAGTATTGACTTCCTGAACAATACTGCGCAGTGAATCGAGCATGTTTTTTTGCATCTAATTAACTCTTATTGATCCTGTGTTGTCGCAGCATCAACCATAGCACTATGTTTGGAGGTCAACTCTTTTAAGGCACGGCGATAAACTTCACGCTTAAAAGGAATCACTTGACCTAATGGGTACCAATAGCTGACCCACTGCCAACTATCGAACTCTGGTTGTTCATCGCTATCAAAACGAATCTCGGCGTCACCAGCCAACATTCGCAATAGAAACCATTTTTGCTTTTGGCCAATGCACAGAGGCTTGGTATCCCGACGCAATAACCGCTGCGGCAAACGATAACGCAACCACCCCCGGGTACAGGCCACCACTTCTACATCTTTTTCGGTTAGGCCAACCTCTTCTTTGAGCTCACGAAACAACGCCTGCTCTGCACTCTCGCCCTCCTGAATGCCCCCTTGCGGAAACTGCCAAGCATCTTGTCCTACTCGTCTGGCCCATAATAATTCGCCTTTGGCGTTGGCTATCATAATGCCAACATTGGCACGAAAACCCTCTGAATCGATCAATGACTACTCCTAAACACTTACAGAAACTGGCCCGCCGGTTGTGATGTTGGACGGCGGTCAGGGCTGTAAGGCCATATAATTAAAGCAACCATTGTTCCATAAATCATGATTTTATAGAACTGATAGATGCAAAATGGTGATGGCATCAGTATGCTAGGCGGCCATGACAGCTATATTAAAGCTTGGTGACTTTGTCTTCTTTTTGGAGTTTTTTAGTGACATTAGCGATTTTTGACCTCGATAACACGCTTTTAGCCGGTGATAGCGACCATGCCTGGGGCCAGTTTCTAGTGGATCAAGGTATTGTTGACAGCGAGACTTATCAGCAAGCCAATGATTACTTTTTTGCGCAATACCAAAACGGCAGTCTGGATATCGATGAATTTTTGGCGTTTGCCCTAAAGCCGTTGGCCGAGCACTCAAAACAGCAACTGGATGCATGGCATCAGCAGTTTATGCAGCAATGTATTAGCACCATGCGCTTACCCAAAGCTGACAAGTTGCTAAAAAAGCATCGCGATCAGGGCGATTTTTTGCTGATTATTACGGCTACCAATCTTTTTGTGACCGGCCCGATTGCCAAAGCGCTGGGCGTTGATGATATTTTGGCAACCAACCCTGAGTTTATCGATGGCGCATACACCGGCAAGGTGGCGGGTACGCCGTGCTTTCAAGCCGGCAAAGTCGAGCGGTTAAAGCAATGGCTGGCGGCAACGGGGCGATCACTGGCAGGCAGTTATTTTTACAGTGACTCTTGTAATGACTTACCGCTGCTGGAGCTTGTCGATTATCCGGTGGCAGTGGATGCTGATGAAAGACTAAGCCAACACGCTCAAGACAATCACTGGCCACAGATTAGCTTACGATAATCACCGTGCTAACTCGCTGTTAGCACTCTGGCAAATACTGTCTTCAAATAATCTGTCTCCGGTATCGCCGGATGTATCGGGTGATCAAAGCTCTGCCCACCTTGCTCCAAAATTTGAAGATCGCGATCAAGATGGCGCGCCGAGGCTCTTAAAATATCAGTTAAACGATCGCGGCCCAAATGCATCGAACAGGAACCGGACACCAATATTCCGCCCTTTTTTATTAAACGAATCGCTAGCTCGTTGGCCCGACGATACGCTTGCTCACCACTTTTTATATCTTTGCGTCTGGGAATAAAGGCCGGTGGGTCGATAATGACGATATCGAAACGTTCACCTTCATCAATTAACATTTTCATCGCTTCAAAAGCGGCGCCTTGTAGAGTGCCGACCTTTTCGCGCACATGATTTAATTCAGCATTGGCTTCGACCTGATCAAGCGCGAATTCTGATGCATCAATACAAGTGACAGATTCAGCACCAAACGCCGCCGCCTGGACACCCCAGCCACCGATATAACTAAAAACATCCAGCACGCTTTTGCCTTTTACATAATTGGCCAGCCTAGCTCGGCTGGCACGGTGGTCATAAAACCAACCGGTTTTTTGGCCATCCAATACTGGGATATTAAAATGCACCCCGTTTTCAATCGCGGGAACATACTGGGGTACTTCGCCATAAGCGACTTCAACATAGTCCGGCAAGGCTTCAGCTTTGCGTATCCGGGAATTGTTTTTTAATAAAATACCGCGAGGCTTTAACACTTGTATTAAAGCTTCAACCAACGCTTGCTTGACTAGCTCCATGCCGACTGTGGCGATTTGTACCACTAGCACATCGCCAAAACGATCTACCACCAAGCCCGGCAAAAAATCACTATCACCATAGACCAAGCGATAATAAGGCTGGTCGCTAATACTGTCGCGTAAACTTAAGGCCATATTTAAACGATGCACGAATAACGATTTATCTAAGCGGTATTTGGTTTCCCGACTAAAGAGACGCGCGCAAATCAAACTATGCGGATTGATATAAGCCATTCCCATGGATTTGCCACTAGCGCTTTTTACCTGCACCTGCTCGCCGGGCTGAAAATTTTTCAAAGGTGATGCTGCCACATCCACCTCATTGCTATATATCCATAAATGACCGGCACGCAAACGTCTATCAGCCTGACCTTTTAAGGTAAGTACAGCGGGGGAGTTTATTTCGTTGGTCATAGCTTTAACCTAGCTCGGGGATGCGCATGCTATCGATAAGCAGATGTAAGATGCTTACTTCGCCACAAGCATCGTGTGAGATAAAAAAAGCCCCGCTGAAAAGCGAGGCTTTTTTAATGCGTTGTTCGAGGCCTACTATTCCTCTTCACAGCTAGCGCTATAATCCTCAGCACTTAGCAAATTTTCCAGCTCAGAAATATCCGATGGTTTTAATTTATAGAACCAACCGTCGTGATAAGGGTCACTGTTAACCGTTTCTGGCTCTTCTTCCAACACTTCATTGACCGCAATCACTTCGCCAGCCACCGGTGCATAAATATCGGAAGCCGCTTTCACCGACTCAACCACACCGGCCTCATCACCGGCAGCAAGGTTGGCACCCAGCTCAGGATTTTCAACAAAAACTACATCACCCAACGCCTCTTGCGCATGATGGGTGATGCCAACCGTTACCGTGCCATCATCTTCCAAACGGGCCCACTCATGGCTGCTGGCATATTTTAGTTCGCTTGGCGTGTTGCTCATGGTTAAACCTCTAAATGCAAAAAATCTTAAACTAGCGGGATTAATGCGATGCATTCTACCGTTGAAGATGGGAATTACAAGCCACTGACACCGGGCTTGGCAAATAAATACCAACTAACGACGAGCGGATTGCCGTACCGCCTGAATCACTGGCAACAAACCCACTAGAATCAAAGTTAAAGCCGGTAACGCCGCCCGTTGCCACTCACCCTCCGATGTCATTTCATAGATGCGTACAGCCAGCGTATCCCAGTTGTAAGGGCGCAATAATAAGGTGGCCGGCATTTCCTTCATCACATCCACAAACACCAATACCATCGCGGTTAATAAGCCTGGGCGCAGTATCGGCAGATAAATCTGCCACAGCACTGACCAACTGCTGGCACCCAGACCGCGGGCCGCTTCAGGAATGCTGGGGCGAATACGCTGTAAGCTGGAATCAACTGGGCCATTGGCTACCGCTAAAAAGCGCACCCAGTAGGCCGCCAATAGTGCGAATATACTGCCTACCAGCAAAGGCTTTGGCGGCAAGCCGAGCCAATTCAATACCGAGATCATCAGGTGATTATCCAAAAACACAAATAACAGCATCACTCCAACTGCCAATACCGAACCGGGCAAGGCATAACCCAACGTCGCCAAATCATAAAAAGCGCGCAACTGGGTCTTGGCGCGACGGCGGCCAAAGGCTAGTAGCAAGGCCAGAGCAACGGTCAGTACGGCAGCTGAGCCGCCCAATAATAAGGTGCGCCACAGCAAGTTAAGATAACGGCTATCAATAGCCCCCAAGCCATCGGCAAGCACCCAGTGCAATAGTTGCAATACCGGAAGAATAAACGCAATCAATAACACCAGACTACAGAAAGCACTGGCGAGCAAGGCGTAAAAGGGTGATAGCTGCTGGCGAAAACGATGTTGCTTGCGAGCTGATTGGATATAGCTACGGTTGCCTCGGCTGTGCTTTTCTGCCAACAGTGCCAGCGCAACAAACAATAAAAGTAGCGATGCTAATTGTGCGGCCGCCTGCAAATTAAACAGCCCAAACCAGGATTTATAAATCGCCGTGGTAAATGTGTCGTAGTTAAATACCGCTACCGTACCGAAGTCCGCCAAGGTTTCCATAATGGCCAATGAACTACCGGCAATAATCGCCGGTCTTGCCATCGGTATAGCCACAGAAATAAAAGCCCGCCATCGATTAGCACCCAACACTCTCGCCGCTTCCATCATATCAGTGCTTTGCGCTAAAAATGCACTGCGCGCCAACATATAAACATAGGGATAAAAAACCAGTACCAGAACGGCAATCACAACCGCCTCGTGACGCACATCAATATAGCGGTATTCGCTGCCCAGCCAACCGTGCAAACCCTGCTGCAATGGACCGGCAAAATCGAATATCCCTAACACCACAAAGGCCAACACATAGGCTGGCATTGCCATCGGCAACATTAGGCCCCAATCTAGCCAGCGCCTACCGGGAAACTCGCACATAACCGTTAACCAAGCCAGACTGACCCCCAGCAGAGTCACACCAATACCTACACCAATAATTAACACCAGTGTATTGCGCAATAAGGTCGACAATTGGGTGGCAATTAGATGCTGCCAGACTTCGGTTTGATCAGAGCCCCAGCTCGATAAAATAACGACCAGCGGGGCTAGCGCCATCAACACGGTAAAGATACCGGCGATCCTGACGACGGTATTAAATCGGCGGCCAGCCTTGTCATTACCCGTCGTTCCCATCATCGCTCCCATCGTCGTTCCCATATCGGGACGACTTAAAGAAAATGAGGCAGGCCGCGGGTTAACCATGGCTATTAACGGTAGCCCACTCGGTCCATTAATTTAACAGCGGTGGCTTGCAAGCGACCTGCTTCACTGACATCAATCTGATCGCTCTTAAAAGTGCCCCAGGATTGCAACTCGGCATTTATTTCAACCTTGGGATTAACCGGATATTCCTGATTTGAATCCATCAATATTTGCTGAGCCTGCTCGGTGGTAAGCCATTCAATTAACTGCTGCGCCAAGGCTTTATTTTTGCTGACGCGAGTAACGCCAACACCGGAAACATTGATATGAACCCCGCGACCCTCAGCGCCTTCACCCTGCTGGTTAGGCCAGAACAGCGCTAGCGGAAGCTCGGGCTTTTGCTGTTTTAAACGGCCATAGTAGTAGGTGTTTACTAACCCTACATCACATTGGCCAACAGCTACCGCCTCCATTACCTTGGTATCATTAGAAAAAGGATCCAGCGCCAAATTGTTTACCCAGCCAGCAACCACTTGCTCTGTCTGCGTTTCACCCAGAGTGGCAATCATGGTAGCCACCAGCGACTGGTTGTAGATTTTTTTAGCGCTGCGAAGACATAGCCGACCCTTCCAATCAGGCCCAGCTAAAGCTTCATAAGTGGACAGATCGGTGGCGGCTAATTTATCGGTATTAAATACCATGGTGCGAGCCCGAATAGTCAGGGCAAACCAGCTATTGTTTCTGCCTCGCAGATGTTCCGGAACATGGCTATTCAAGACCTCAGACTCAAGCGGCGCCAATAGACCAAGTTCTGTTGCCTGCCACAGATTGCCGGCATCCACGGTCATTAATAGATCAGCTGGTGAATTTTCACCTTCAGCCTGCAAACGGGTTAACAGCGGTCCGGCCTTATCAGTGACATAGCGAACGGCGACACCGGTCTGCTCGGTAAAGCGATCAAATAAGGGCTTGATTAAATGCTCATTGCGAGCGGAATAAACCAATAACTCTGGCGCTGCTTTTTGGGGTTCACCACAGGCTGTCAACAAGAGTATTAGGGATAGCAAGCCACAACGGAGACCATAATTCATTAGATAAACCTCTGGAAATTAATAGCGGGATACAACGGGTTAAGCGAAAGGATGATAATTATTATCATTCACATTTGCAACGTGAGATATCAATTTTTGGAGACGTTAAGCCATCACTAGGACAACATGAGTCTCTGTCTAATTTTAGAGGCATTAAAATAGGTTAAAACCCTTATATGACCACCGCCCAAGATCAGCTAGCTTTAGTTCGAACAGGTCATAAAGGGCTCATAATAATTTACTACCCTCAATATATGGCGATTTATTCCATACCCTAAATCATAGCCCCATAGCTTGCCGCATCACCCGATTTTTTAGCGGCCTAGCTTTATCCAGCCAATTCATTCCTATATTACGCAGCCAGCGAATCGGCAAAGCAGGCTGTTCAAATAAACGCTTAAACCCCTCCATTCCGGCCATCATTGAAAGATTCGCTGCCTTGCGACGGCGCTGATAACGCTCAAGCACTGGCAGTGAGCCAAGATTTAACCCACGCTGCTTGGCTCGCAACAGCTCTTCGCTCAATGCCAGTGCATCCATTAATCCAAGATTAACCCCCTGCCCTGCTAAGGGGTGGATGGTATGAGCAGCATCACCGACCAGTGCAATACCGGTTTTGACATAATCAACCGCATGGCGCTGACGCAGAGGGAAACTAAAACGACGACTGACATCGATCACCTCACCCAACGTGTTTTCAAAAGCATAAGTCAGTGCTGCCGAAAACTCTGCATCATCCATAGCCATGATATTTTCCGCATAAGACGGTATAGCGGACCAGACAATAGAGCAAAATTGCTGTTGCTTATCGGCTGTGGCCAAAGGCAAAAAGGCCAGTGGACCTTCTGGTAAAAATCGCTGCCATGCCGTTTGCTGATGTGCCCGCTCGGTTTTAACGGTGGCAACAATCGCATGCTGATCATAGTCCCACTCACGCACCTTTATTTCAGCCAAGCTGCGCACTTTGGAGTTGGCGCCGTCAGCAGCGACCAATAAATCCGCACTTAGCTGCTGACCATCGTCTAATGATAATTGATACTTTTGGTCATCTAGTTGCTCAATAGTGTCTAATTTGGCCGGAGCAATCAGTTCTATCGCGTTATGCTGGCGAACTTGTTGCAGCAAGGCATAAGCGACAAGGCGATTTTCGACAATATGCCCCAACACCGGCTGGTTGATTTCATCGGCATTAAAATGAATATTGCCTGTACCTTCAGCATCCCATACATGCATCTGCCGATAGGGGCTAATTCGGCGTTGTTGGATAGCTTGCCACACACCCATATCGGCTAAAAAATTGGTTGAGGCGGCGGTCAAGGCACTGACGCGCATATCGAAACCCGTGATGGTATCCGACTGTTCAGGCCAATCGGTTTTGCAAGGCTGGGCCTCGATAATGGCAACCTTTAAATCACTGTCGCCCAATGCACAGGCCAAGGCGCCACCGACAATACCGGCACCGACAATAATCACATCAAATTGTTTTGGCTTATTCATTATCAGTGATGCCCAGTAGCAGCACCATCATGCACTCCGGCGGCATGATGAATAAATTGCGTTTTTAATAGCGGGGCAATATCCAAAACACCCAAACCAACACCACGCAATAGACTTAACGGCCATTGATCGCGGGTAAATAACGTCGGCAACTGGTCTGAGAAAGTAATGGTTTTTTGCTGATCAAACTGTTGCTGTTGCTGGTAGCTTTGCAATAAAACCAGTTCGCCCAGCGCCTGCTTGTTTTGATAGGCTTTGACGACTATTTGCGTTAAGCGCGCACAGTCCCGCAGCGCCAAATTAAAGCCCTGTCCGGCAACGGGATGCAATGAGTGGGCGGCATTCCCCATCACCACAATACCTGAACGCACTTGCTCCTCGGCTTCAATCAGTGTTAAGGGATAGCTAAAGCGATCACCAACACGAATAAATTCGCCCTGACGATGACCAAAGCGTTGCTGCAAGCGGTGTAAAAATTCCTGCTGATCACAGTCACATAAATATTGGGCCTCGGTATTAGGCAAGCTCCATACTAAAGCAGCACGCGGCTGCCCAAGCTCGCTATCATTCAGCGGCAGTAAGGCTATTGGACCTTGATCGGTAAAACGTTCATAAGCGCAGCCATTATGCGCTTTGGTAAAACTGACATTGGCAATCAACGCGGTTTGTTGATAGCTATGCACCTTGGCAGCGATACCCAGCTGTTCTCGCAAGCCTGAATTCGCACCATCAGCAATAACCGCTAACTGCGCGTTAATTATTTTTTCGCTTGCGTCTTGCTCAATAGTTAATTTCACCCCCTGCTGTTGGGGGCTGATATTTTTAACTGTAGCAGGCGCCAGAAATTCAATATTGTTTTTTTCTCGCAGTGCGCTTAGTAACACACTGCCCAACCACGCATTTTCAATCACATAGCCAAGCGCCGGCCAATTCACATCGTCAGGACGCAGTGTGGTTGAGCCTAAACGGCCGCGCTCAGAAACATGGATTCTGTCAATCGAGGTAAAGTGTTGCTGCAGCATTGGCCAAACGCCTAGAGGCTGTAAAATTAATTGACTGCTATAGGAAAGCGCCGTAGTGCGAGCATCGAAGGTTGAATGATAGTTCGGTATTGCATCGGCTTCCGTCGCGATGGGAAAATTTTCCACCACTAAAATACGCAACTGCTGTTGACTGTGATGACTGAGTTGCAACGCCAGACTTGCACCCACCATACCGCCGCCTGCGATAACAATATCGTAATCGGTGATCTTGGCAACGCCTGATACCATTAAGCCGCGCCCTCGCTCATCAATGCTTCAATTTCCTTAACCGTTTTGGGCGCGTGTTTGGTTAATACATCACAGCCGGTTTTTGTTACCACCACATCGTCTTCGATACGAATACCAATACCGCGCCATTTTTTGGCCACTTTTTTATTATCGGGCGCCACATAAATGCCTGGCTCAACGGTCATCACCATACCTTCTTCAAGCACCCGCCATTTATCGCCCACTTTATAATCACCGACATCGTGCACATCCATGCCTAGCCAGTGGCCGGCGCGGTGCATATAAAAATCTTTATAGGCTTCTTTTTTGATTAACTGGCTTACTGTGCCTTTGAGCAAACCTAACTCTACCAAGCCTTTAGTAATCACTTTCACCGTAGCATCGTGGAACTGATTCCAATGATTGCCCGGCTTAATCGTTTTGATCGCCGCCAACTGTGATTTTAAAACCAGTTCGTACAGCGCTTTTTGTTCTTTGGAAAATATTCCATTAGCGGGAAAGGTACGGGTAATATCCGCCGCATAGTGTTCTAGTTCACAACCGGCATCAATTAACACCAAATCGCCATCTTTGACTGTGCCGGAGTTTTCTGTGTAGTGCAGTATGCAAGCATTTTTCCCAGCGCCGACAATGGAATTATAGGCGGGAAAGCGAGCGCCATTGCGACCAAATTCATGCTGGATTTCTGCCTCTAATTGATATTCGCCAATGCCCGGTTTGCAAGTCTTCATGGCCCGAATATGCGCCTCGGCAGCAATTTTTCCTGCCTGCTTCATCAGACGAATTTCTGCCGCGCTTTTATATAAACGCAAATCATGCAGCAAATGATCAAGGTCTAGAAACTCGCCCGGCGGATGGGCGCCGGTACGCACTTGCGAACGAATAACATTGACCCACTGCATCACTTTATGATCAAACTCGGCATGGCGACCCATGGCGTAATACACCCGCTCTCGGCCTTCGAGTAAACCGGGCAAAATATCATCGATATCACTAACGGGAAAAGCATCGTCTGCATCGTAATCGCTGCACGCACCTTCTGGGCCGGCACGGTATCCATTCCACAATTCCATTTTGGGATCACGATCACGGCAAAATAGAATATATTGACCATGTTTACGCCCCGGCATTAATACCAATACTGCATCGGGCTCGGCAAAACCGGTTAGGTAATAAAAATCACTATCCTGTCGGAAGGGATATTCCACATCGCGATTACGAATAACCTCTTTGGCTGCCGGTACAATAGCAATGCTATCGGGTTCCATTTGTGCCATTAAGTTTTTACGACGACGAGCAAATTCTCGTTTGCTGATTTTCATAGTTATGGTTATCTAGACTGCCAGTGATAGGTGTTTTTGATCAGAGATAAATTCTATCCTTTAGAGGGGGGGATGATCTAGTGATTTGTTAAGGAGTGGTCGGAGCGGCGGCTAGCGCGAGAGACAGAAAAAACAGCACACCTTAATGCAGCTTATTATCCGTCTTGCCAAACAAATGACTCACCGACTCCACGACATCAGGTTCGGCCTTGGTGCTCTCGTCCTCGACCGCCTGTGCCGCATTGGTACACGCCATATAAATGGTAATCGCCGCCAACCTTAGGTATTCCGTTATCTCGAAGATATTCTGCTCACTTTGCTCCATATCAGCATCATCATCACCAAGGCCAATCTGGCTTATGGCAGCAAGGTCGCTAAGCGCCTCGGAGACATCTTGAGAATATTGCTGCTGGCCCTGCTGTTCGGCGATCGCCTTACCACCCTGAGCAAAACCTGCCATAAAACCCTGACACCACTGGCCAATTGAATCCACCCGCTGAGTGATTTCCACGGCATCATCAGGTAGCAGCATTTGCAACTCCATTTCACCGGCTTGCAAATGGGCGTGGGTGGCACCGTATAAGGCCAACAAGACTTTGGCATCTTCTTCACTGGGCGACTCCACGGCATCAATAAACACTTCCGCCTGTTGTAGCCATACTTCGGGTTGTAGTTCTTCACCGACCGCAAGCTGACCGACTAAATAACCATGTAACTGCGATGGTGACTGCATGCCACCTAAACGCCAGTAAATATCGGCTAGTTGGTCAAATTCTGGCATGGGGATATGGGTCGACATGGGCTTTTTACCGTGGCATTGGAAATAATGGAGCGGCGCATATTAACGGCTCGGCAGCACAAAATCGACCAGACTTTGAACAATTCTTTATGCCAAGCACCTGTCATCTTGATAATTATTTTTCAAATATTAGCTATATCATTGAAATATAACTTTTTTATTACATTGACCCAGCGCTCAGGCAGAACTATATTAAGGCAGTATTCTAATAATCCTTTTTAAATGCTTCGGCAAGCTCGGCAATCATCAATGGCAAATCCACAGTTAAAAGCTTTATCAGCCAAAATTAACGATCTGATTAAACTTTGTGAGCGGTTAGACAAGGAAAACCGGTCGCTAAAGACCGATGCCGCTAACTGGGCCGATGAACGCGATTCATTAGTTGAGAAGACAGAGATTGCCCGCAATAAAGTCGAATCAATGATTTCTCGCCTGAAAACGCTTGAGGAACAATCGTGAGCAATGAAACTGTCATCGTCAAACTCCTAGACAAGGAATATCAGGTCGCCTGTCCTGCTGGACAACAGGAGGCTTTGGCCCAGTCTGCCCAATATCTCGATCAACAAATGCGAAATATCCGCGCCAATAGCAAAGTGATTGGTCTGGAGCGTATTGCCGTGATGGCCGCTTTGAATATCAGCAACGAATTAATTCAGCAAAATGACGACTCAGCCCCGCTTGATGACAAGGAAAAAGCACCCGGCAGTGCGCAAATAAAACGCCTGAATTCTAAGCTGGATGAAGCATTGCAACGCTTTCGCCAACTCGAGATTGGCTAAAACCTGATTCCAACCAAGCCGGCAATAACAAGTAAGACAACATTCCTCACTGCTTATTTCTCAGTTATAATCTTTGCCGCTCCCTGACGTATTTGCCAGACAGCTTAGACCCCTGAGCCGATGCGCATTACCCCCGGAGGTACTGATGTTATGGGTGTGCATGCCTGCTTGACGGGAAGCCCGATATAGCACTGGTACCACCACCTTGAACCGTAGGGTTCGAGGGCCATGTTGTCAGCGGTATTGCGGGGAGCTCTTATTTTCGTTTCTGTGACTCAATGTGACTCAATAAAGAGCCTTTAACTTGGCACCACAGCTCGCATCACGACAACAACTGCGACAACAGCTTCGCGCCAAACGTCGCGCTCTGGGTCAGCAGCAGCAGCGCCAGGCCAGCCTCCAACTTAAACGCCGGATCGGCAATGCCGGTCTATTCAGGCGCCACCGCGATATAGCTTTTTATCTACCGACTGATGGCGAAATCAATCCGCTGCCCTTATTGCTGCAAGCGCATCAACAAAAACGCCGATGCTACTTGCCTGTGCTAGCCCCCAATAAAGGTTTGTGGTTTGTTCGCTATCAACCGGGCGATGCGCTAAAGCGCAATCGCTATGGTATTGCCGAGCCCGCCAATAAACAGCAACGCCGCAAGGCTTGGGCGCTAGGCATGGTGTTTTTACCGCTAGTCGGTTTTGATCGTCAGGGTGGACGACTGGGTATGGGCGGTGGCTTTTATGATCGCTGTTTTAAAAACAGCAAACGCATACCAGCGATGAAACATCCCCACTTAGTCGGCCTGGCACATCATTGTCAGGAGATCGATGCCCTGAAACAGCAAAGCTGGGATATTCCGCTATCTACCATTGTCACTGACAGGGAAGTGATTTAGTCAGTCTTAAACTATCAGCAGTTGTAGTGTTCCGGTTAAGGCTGTACCCACACTCAATAAAATAACCGCTACGGTTAACGCATCTATTCTTGCAATCATTGTTATTCCTCTGAATAAAATAATGAGTCGGTATGTTTTTTCCTCATATCCGTTTCTACTTTGCCGACGGCAATAACGGGTTTTTCGGAAACAACAACTAAACCGACTTCAAGAACAGTGCCAGATAGGAGAAAAAACCAAGAATTTTTTATTTTATTAATTTTTTCAGAGGGTTATCAGCCGGTTAAAGGTAGCGAATTAAAAATACGCGGTTTAATAGACTAACCAGCCCACTAAACCGCGCACCAGATAGCGCCTGCTTTCAGCGCTTATGCACCAGTTTGGCCACTTAAAAATAATTGATATGCCGGATTATCCGTCTCTTCCTGATAGGGGTATTGCAACTGCGCCAGAAAGTCTTTTAGCAATTTGCGATCGCTTTTCGAAGCCTGTAAACCGACTAACACTCGACCATAGGCAGCGCCATGATTGCGGTAGTGAAACATCGAAATATTCCATTGCTGCCCCAACTTGGTTAAAAAGTTTAGCAGGGCGCCGGGGCGCTCTGGAAATTCAAAGCGATATAATACTTCCTCTTGCAGCTCTGCCGGCGCATGACCACCGACCATATGACGAACATGCAACTTGGCCATTTCGTTATCGGTAAAATCAATCACCGGATAGCCTTTTTCCTCCAGACCCGCCACCAATTCTTCGCGGTCATTACCATCGGGCGCAATTTGAATGCCGACAAATATCTGCGCATCGCGCTGATGGCCATAACGATAATTAAACTCGGTGATATTACGCTTACCCAATACCCTGCAGAATTTTCTAAAACTACCGGGGCGCTCCGGAATCGTCACGCTGATAATCGCTTCACGTTTTTCGCCAATTTCGGTGCGCTCGGAAATATAACGCAGGCGATCAAAGTTGGTATTGGCGCCACTGGCTATTGCCAGTAAGGTTTGGCCTTGCACATCATTTTGTTCAATATATTTTTTCAAGCCAGCCAAGGCTAAGGCGCCTGCCGGTTCGGCGATGGAACGGGTATCATCAAAAATATCTTTAATGGCGGCACACATTTCATCAGTCGTGGCGGTAATTACCTCATCGACCGTGTCACGGATAACGCGGAAGGTTTCTTTACCGATTTGAGCAACCGCTACACCGTCGGCAAAAAGACCGACTTGCTGCAGCGTTACCCGACGATTTTTTTCCATCGCCGCTTTTAAACAGGCAGCATCTTCGGGCTCAACACCAATCACTTTGACTTCCGGACGGATATGTTTCACATAGGCGGCAACACCGGCCAGTAAACCACCGCCACCGACAGGGACAAAAATAGCGTCCAACGGGCCTTTATGCTGGCGCAAAATTTCCATGCCAATGGTACCCTGCCCAGCAATAATTTCAGGATCATCATAGGGGTGGATATAAACCAGCCCTTTTTCTACCACCAACTGTTGCGCATGATCTGAGGCTTCATCATAGGTATCGCCGTGCAAGACCACTTTGGCACCGCGATTGCGGACGGCATCCACTTTAATCTGCGGCGTGGTTTTGGGCATAACAATAATCGCTTTTACCCCCAGCTTATGTGCCGCCAATGCCAAACCCTGGGCATGGTTGCCGGCAGAAGCTGCAATCACTCCCTTGGCCAGCTGTTCTTCACTGAGCTGCGCCATTTTGTTATAGGCACCGCGCAACTTAAATGAAAATACCGGCTGCAAGTCTTCCCGCTTTAACAAAATAGTATTGTTATAACGTCTGCCAAGCAGATTGGCTTCATCAATAGGCGACTCGATAGCAACATCGTAAACACGGGCATCGAGAATTTTTTTGTAATAACGTTCTAACATTGCTTGGTACGCTCCGGTAAAGAACGCATACTAATACCTTAAGCAGAAAAATTCAGCACAAACTCTCATCTATTAGTAGCCGGCCCTCTATCGCGACCTTATAATGGCGGCCATAATGACTCACATAGCTATAGGGCTAACGCAATGACCATGACTCAAGACCAACTTAAACAAGCCGTTGCCCGTGCCGCCCTGGATTACATCACCCCAAAAATCGAAGAGGACAGCGTGATCGGTATTGGCACGGGCTCTACCGCCAATTACTTTATTGATTACCTCGCCGAGATTAAGGGGCAGATCAACGCCACAGTCGCTAGCTCAGAAGCCTCGGCCGAACGGCTCAAACAACATGGCATTCCCGTCTTTGATCTAAATGCTGTCGATGAGATTACCGTCTATGTAGACGGTGCCGATGAGGCCGATCCGCAGCTGGCCCTAATCAAAGGCGGCGGAGCAGCCTTAACCCGTGAGAAAATTGTCGCCGCGGTGGCCAAGGAGTTTGTCTGTATTGCCGACGGCAGTAAGCTGGTCGATCAACTGGGGCAATTTCCGCTACCGGTAGAAGTGATCCCGATGGCCCGCAGTTATGTGGCTAGAGAGTTGGTGAAATTGGGCGGCGACCCCGTCTATCGCGAGGGCGTTGTCACTGATAATGGCAATATTATCCTCGATGTTTTTAACTTTATGATTCCCAACCCCACTGACACTGAACAGAAAATTAACGATATCACCGGCGTTGTCACCAACGGAATTTTTGCTCGCAGGCCTGCGGATATATTACTGCTGGCTACCCAGAACGGCGTTAAGCAATTATAAATTGCCGCCAGCTTTTCTACTAAGCCTGATCAAAATATGGGACGATAATTAATCAAAAATTTTACCCGGATTCATAATACCGTTAGGGTCAAATACCTGCTTAATCTGTTTCATAAGTGCAATTTCAGTATCGCTTCGCGAATAGCTTAGATAGGCTTTTTTAGTCATACCTACGCCATGCTCGGCAGAGACACTGCCCTGATATTTCTCAACAATCTCAAACACCCATTGGCTTACATTATTGCACTGCTGAAAAAACAGCTCTTTTGCTAAAGCATCAGGCTTAAGAATATTCAAATGCACATTGCCATCGCCAATATGTCCGAACCAAATAATTTCAAAATCCGGATAGGCTTTGGTTACCACCGCTTCCACTTCTGATAGAAAATCAGGAATTTTTGAAATAACCGTAGAGATATCATTTTTATAGGGCGTCCACTGGGAAATCGTTTCAGAAATATCTTCTCGCAAACGCCACAGATTATTCAGCTGTTCAATACTTTGGCTCATGGTGCCATCTAACACCCAACCCGCCTCCATACAGCGTTCAAATAATTCCATCGCCAATGCTTCGGTTTCTTCACTAGTATTTTCAAATTCCAACAGGGCATAAAATTCGGCAGGAGTTTCAAAGGGTCGCTGCAGATCGGCGTGGGCCACAACTTTTTGCAGCGCTTTTTCCGAGAAAAATTCAAAGGCGGTTAAATCCATTTCAGCTTGGAAGGTATTTAACACGTCCATAATGGCTGAGAATTCCGGCACACCTAAAACCAATGCCGTGAGATTGCTAGGCTGTCGCGATAAACGCATGGTTGCCTCGACCACAAACCCCAGCGTGCCTTCAGCGCCAATAAACAGCTGGCGCAAATCATAGCCGGCATTGTTCTTCATCAGACCATGATTTAGGTCAATAATATCGCCATTGCCGGTCACTACTTTTAAACCGGCCACCCAATCGCGGGTCATGCCGTATTTGATCACTTTAATGCCGCCGGCATTGGTGCTGATATTGCCACCTATTTGGCTGGAGCCACTAGAGGCAAAATCGACCGGATAAAATAAACCCTGCTCTTGGGCAAAACATTGCAATTGCTCAGTGATAACACCAGCCTGACAACTGACAGTGCGATCTACGGGATCGAAATCGGTAATTTGATTCATAGTGTCGAATGCCACCACAATCTCACCGTTAGATGCCACCGCACCAGCCGAAAGCCCGCTTCGGCCACCAGAGGGAACCAGAGCCAATTGATGCTGATTGGCCAACCGCACAATTGCCTGCACCTGCTCAACCGTCTTTGGAAACACAATCGCACTGGGGTTGGGCTCATAGACTTTGGTCCAGTCCTTGCCGAAGATAGATCGGGACTCATCGTCCAGACGAACCTTATCGTCGCCAACAATATTTTGTAGCGAGGTTAATACAGCAGGAGGCAGCGTGGGTTTATCGCTCATTAATACGCCTTGTACAGTAACAGGTGGTAGCAGAAAAAGGCCGGTATGATACCATACGCGCCTTTTTGCAAAACATCCCTTTTTTAATCGATTATCAACCACGCTGATTGACTCAGGAGCCAGCCATTATGGGGCAGACATCTCTCGATAAAAGCAAGATCAAATTTCTGTTACTGGAAGGCATACACCAATCAGCCGTGGATACCCTTAAAGCCGCGGGTTATACCAATATTGTCTGCCACCCCAAGGCTCTGCCTGAAGATCAGCTCAAGGCCGAAATAGCGGACAGCCACTTTGTCGGTATTCGCTCTCGCACCCAGTTGACCGAAGCTGTGCTCAGTGGCGCCAACAAGCTGATTGCTATCGGGTGCTTTTGTATCGGCACCAATCAGATCGATCTGGACGCCGCCACCAATCAAGGCATTGTTGTATTCAATGCCCCCTTCTCTAACACGCGCAGTGTGGCGGAGCTGGTTATCGCTGAAGCTATCTTGTTACTGCGGGGCATCGCCGAAAAAAATGCCCTCGCCCATCGCGGTGTGTGGCAAAAATCTGCCAGTGGCTCGTTTGAAATTCGCGGCAAGCAATTAGGGATTATTGGTTACGGTAGTATCGGTATGCAGCTGGGGGTGATTGCCGAGTCATTAGGCATGCAAGTGGTGTTTTATGATGTTGCCAGCAAATTGCCGCTGGGTAATGCTATGCAGGTTGCTAGCCTGAGTGAGCTACTAGCCAAATCCGATATTGTCAGTCTGCATGTGCCGGAAACTGGCTCTACTAAAAATATGATTGGCGTACAGGAATTAGCGCAAATTAAACAAGATGCCATTTTAATTAATGCATCGCGTGGTACCGTGATTGATATTGACGCGCTGGCCGCCGCCCTGGAGTCCGGCCACCTAGCTGGCGCTGCTATCGATGTATTCCCGGTTGAGCCCAAATCCAATGACGACGAATTTATTTCACCACTGAGAAAATTCGACAATGTTTTTCTAACACCCCATATCGGCGGCAGCACTATGGAAGCGCAGGAAAATATTGGTTTGGAAGTGGCGGAAAAAATGGCCCGCTATAGTGATAACGGCACATCAATCTCATCGATTAATTTTCCTGAGGTTGCCCTGCCTGCACATAACGATATGCATCGCCTGCTTCACACGCACCGCAATGTTCCGGGTGTTATGTCAGCTATCAATCAGGTGTTTGCAGAAAACAATATTAATATTCGCGCCCAATATCTGCAGACAACCAAAGAGATTGGCTATGTAGTGATTGATATTGATGCAGAGTACAGCGAATTGGCATTAAAGAAATTGACTGAAGTCAACGGTACTATTCGATGCCGCGTTTTATTCTAGAGCTCACTACTATCAAGCTCTAAATAATTATCCATCGCAGCGATGATAGATTGACGGATATCTTCACGCTCATTAGCAAGATGATGCTTGGCGGTTTTTAAATAACAGTACTGACTGTTGGGAAATTTTTGTTGAATGATCCCGATATTGTACTGCCAATCTACCGTAGAATCTTGATCTCCCTGAATAACTAGCGGGCCGGCTGCAACTGGCTCTGTGCTAAGAAAATATTTGACCCACTGTTTTAAGGCTACCACCCATTGCAGTGGCAGCTGCGTTGTTTGTAATGGGTCATCATTTTTAATAAAGTGTTTAAAGTTATCGTCGTTGCTGTTGTCGTTATATTTTCGATCGATATGCGTTAGAAATGGCTTGGCTATACTGTGCATAATTTTTGACACTAGCCAGCCTTGCGGCCTGACTAAAGGCGCCAATAATACAGTTTTTGAAAAAACCTGTTGCCCACCAGACAATATAAAATCCATCAAGATCGCACCGCCAGTGCTTTGGCCAATGGCATGCCACGGCGTCGGAGCTTGGTGTTTAAAAAATAATAGCAAGTCTGAGAATACGCTTTGATAGTCCTGAAAGCTACTGATACTCGCTCTTTCTCCCGTTGATAAACCATGGCCTGGCAAATCGAAGATCACGACGGAGAAATTTCTTTTTAAGCAGTATTCGATGATATGGCGATAGAGACCAGCATGATCAAAAAAACCATGCACAATAAAACAGGTTTTGACTGCCAGTCTATTCTCATAATAATGAGCAACAATATCAAAGTCGCCACAACGAACACGACCAAAGTGATGGTTGATATTGTTATTATTTTCTTCGAAGTTTAAGCCGTAAAAGCGAAAGTAATCTCGCTCTGCAGCGCTAATAACGGGCGGCCTTGTAGGGTCAAGACTTGTTATATTGGCAGCCAGAGCATCAAGGTTCATCGATCAGTGTTACTCTCGAAAAAGCCGGCGCCTAGGGCGCAGGCGATATTATTTTATTTGCGCATCCAATGCGCCACTTTGATATTGCTTGAACATATCTTCCAAATTAATTGGCTTAATGTTATCGGCATTGCCAGCAGTGCCAAAAGCTTCATACCGCGCCACAACAATCGCTTTCATCTCATTAATGGTTTGCTGCAGATATTTACGCGGGTCAAACTCGGATTTGTTTTGCGCCATAAAACGACGAATCGCACCGGTAGAGGCCAAACGCAAATCGGTATCGATATTGATTTTTCGCACCCCGTGTTTAATGCCCTCAACAATTTGTTCAACCGGCACACCGTAGGTTTCAGGAATGTCGCCACCGAATTCATTAATGATCGCCAACCATTCTTGCGGCACCGAAGAAGAGCCGTGCATCACCAGATGCGTTCCCGGTATACGCGAATGAATCGCTTTAATACGATCAATCGCTAAAATATCGCCGGTAGGCGGACGGGTAAATTTGTAGGCACCATGACTGGTACCACAGGCAATGGCCAGCGCGTCAACCTGAGTTTTTTGGACAAAGTCGGCTGCCTCTTCCGGATCGGTTAGCATTTGATCATGAGACAAGATGCCTTCAGCGCCGACACCATCTTCTTCGCCAGCCTGACCGGTTTCTAATGAACCCAGACAACCTAACTCGCCTTCCACAGACACACCACAAGCATGGGCCATATCGACGGTGCGGCGGGTGACATCAACATTGTACTCATAGCTCGACGGTGTTTTACCGTCTTCCTCTAAAGAGCCGTCCATCATCACTGATGAAAAACCCAACTGAATAGAGCGCTGACAAACAGCGGGGCTGGTGCCATGATCCTGATGCATAACCACAGGAATTTCCGGAAACTCTTCAATCGCCGCTAAAATCATATGGCGCAAAAATGGCGCGCCGGCATATTTCCGTGCGCCGGCAGAAGCCTGCATGATCACCGGGCTGTTGGTTTGCCTAGCTGCTTCCATAATGGCGCGAGTTTGTTCAAGGTTATTGACATTAAACGCTGGCACACCGTAATTATTTTCAGCGGCATGGTCCAGTAGTTGGCGCATGGATATTAGTGGCATGATTTAATTCCTTTACTATTTCTGCTTTGTTTTTTTATGTTAAATAATTATTCTGCTGCGCGCATTTCCAGTATAGCAACTGCGGGCAAGACTTTACCTTCGACGTACTCAAGAAAAGCACCGCCACCCGTAGAGATATAGGAGACTTTGTCAGCAATATTATATTTGTCGATAGCCGCCAGCGTATCACCCCCGCCAGCAAGGGAAAACCCGTCGCTGCTGGCAATCGCCTGACTCAATGCGCTAGTGCCATCGGCAAACTGATCAAACTCGAACACACCTACCGGACCATTCCATAAAATGGTTTTAGCATTGCTAAGTATGTCGGCAATCTGTGTCGCCGTATCGGGGCCGATATCAAAAATCATATCGTCGTCGTCCACTTCATCAGCTGATTTTAATTCGGCAGCAGCCGTTTCAGAAAAGGCTTTACCGGTAACCACATCGGTGGGTACTGGAATGTGGGTTTTGCTCATTAATTTTTTGGCATCATCAATTAAGTCATGCTCGCATAATGATTTACCGACAGGTTTGCCGCTGGCGGCCAAAAAAGTATTGGCGATACCGCCGCCAACAACCAATTGATCAACCACATCCGATAACGTTTCCAGCACGGTCAGTTTGGTGGAAACTTTTGAGCCACCAACGATGGCAACCATGGGTCGCGCCGGATTGGCCAACGCTTTGGCAAGCGCATCCAGTTCGCCTGCCAGCAGCGGACCGGCACAGGCGGTCGGCGCAAATTTGGCCACACCATGGGTGGAAGCTTGAGCGCGATGTGCAGTACCAAACGCGTCCATCACAAAAATATCACAGAGGCTGGCATAGGCTTTGGAAAGCTCTTCGCAGTCTTTTTTCTCGCCGGGATTAAAACGGACATTCTCTAATAGGGCTAATTCACCATCAGCCAATGCAACACCGTTTTGCCAATCACTAATAACGGGAACATCGCGACCTAATAATTGGCCCAAGTGATCGGCCACCGGCTGCATTGAATACTGCCGCTCAAACGTTCCTTCGGTCGGGCGACCCAAGTGCGACATAATGATCACTTTGGCACCGGCATTTAATGCCAATTCGATGCTTGGCAATGCGGCACAAATTCGCGCATCACTGCTGACCACGCCATCTTTTAATGGCACGTTTAAATCTTCTCGAATCAACACTCGCTTGCCGGCAAGATCCAGATCAGTCATTTTTATTACGCGGCTAGACATGTATTGCTGTCTCCTGATAGCTATTAAGTCTTTTTTTATTTTACTGCTTTTGCAGCCAATGCGAGGCCACGTCTAACATCCGGTTAGCATAGGCCCATTCATTATCAAACCACACCAGTACGTTAATGATTCTGCCGCTGACTCGGGTTTGGCCGGCATCGACAATGCCGGAACGGGCATCGTGGTTATAGTCGCAGGAAGCCAAGGGTTCATCGCTATAACCAAGGATGCCTATTAAGTCACCTAGTGCCGCTTCACGCAACGCATTATTCACAGTTTCCACGCTGGCTTTATCAGCTACCACAATGGACAACTCCATCGCGGAGACATTGATGGTGGGGACTCTTAACGCCCGCGCCTCAAATTTATCTGCCATGTCTGGAAGGATACGACCAATACCTGAAGCCAACTCGGTATCAACCGGAATAATCGATTGCCCGGCGGCGCGCGTTTTACGCAAGTCGGTATGGTGATAAGCATCAATCACCGGCTGATCGTTCATCGCCGAGTGAATGGTGGTAATGACGCCGGACTCAATGGTAAAACAACGATTTAATACGGCGATGACCGGTGTAATGCAATTACTGGTACAGGAGGCGGCAGAGAGTATTGGCTGTTGTGAGCTAAGCAGCTGCTGGTTAAGGCCCATGACTATCGGTTTGATCGGCGCCATCCCCGGCTGAGACAACAGCACTTTATCGGCACCTGCAGCCAGATGCATTTGTAGCTCTGCCTCCAGCGTATAATGACCGGTGCATTCCAGTACTATATGCGGCTGCGACACTGACCAGTCGACGTTGTCGAGACTTTCGTGATGACTAACAGCAATCACATCATCATTAATCAATAAATGGCTACCATCTATTTCAACAGTCGCCGGAAAACGGCCATGGGTACTGTCGTATTTGGTTAAGTGGGCAATGGTGGCCAAGTCTGCCGGTTCATTAATCGCAACCACCTGCATCGCCGGATGATGATCGGACTCATAAAGCGCGCGCAGCACACAGCGGCCAATGCGGCCATAGCCATTAATCGCAATACGAATTACTTCAGCACTGGCCATCGATTAACCCAACGCATCTTCAATCGCTTCAACCACGGCATCAACGGTAAAGCCAAAGTGTTCCATTAAATCTTTAATCGGCGCAGATTCACCAAAGGTTTCCATCCCGACAATTCGACCATCAAGGCCAACATATTTGTACCAAAAATCTTTATGGCCAGCTTCAACCGCAACCCGTGGCAAGACATTGCTAGGTAATACGGACTCTCTATAGGCAACATCCTGACGATCAAAAACCGAGGTAGAAGGCATAGAGACCACACGTATTTTGCGACCTTGTTGCTCGAGCACAGCTTTGGCATCCAAAGCCAATTGCACTTCTGAGCCGGTGGCGATAATGATGGCATCGGGATCGGTGTCACAATCGCTCAGGGTGTAAGCACCGCGGGCAACATTGGCCAACTGCTGATCATCGCGAGCCTGATGAGCCAAACCCTGACGGGAAAAGATTAATGCCGTAGGACCATCATCACGCTCAAGGGCGGCCTTCCAGCATATGGCGGACTCAACCGCATCACAGGGGCGCCATGTATCGAGGTTGGGCGTAGAGCGCAAAGCGGTCAGCTGCTCAACTGGTTGGTGCGTCGGACCATCTTCACCCAGACCAATGGAATCATGGGTATAGACAAAAATACTGCGCTGCTGCATTAACGCTGCCATCCGTACCGCGTTGCGTGCGTATTCCATAAACATCAGGAAGGTTGCACCATAAGGAATAAAGCCACCGTGGAGCGCAATACCATTCATCATCGCGGACATACCAAATTCGCGCACACCATAGAATAAATAGTTGCCGGAAGCATCATCGGCGCTAACGCCTTTTGAACCACTCCAAAGCGTCAGGTTGGAGCCGGCCAAATCGGCAGAGCCACCCAACATTTCTGGTAATAACGGGCCATAAGCGTTCAAGGTATTTTGTGATGCTTTACGCGAAGCAACGGTTGGCCCTTCATTCTGAAGTTGACGAATATAAGCATCAGCTTGCTCGGCAAAATTGTCTGGTAAGTCGCCACTTAAACGACGGGCAAACTCTACGGCTAAATCAGGGTGGGCCTCTGCATAGGTGTCGAAGCGTTGATTCCACTGTTGCTCAAGTTGTGCGCCCTTATCTTTTGCGCTCCAGCCGGCATAAACATCACTCGGGATAAAGAAAGGCGGATGCGACCAACCCAGCGTTTCTCTAACCAGTCCAATCTCATCATCACCCAGTGGCGCGCCGTGACAATCTTCTTTGCCCTGCTTGTTCGGCGAGCCTTTACCAATAATGGTTTTACAGCAAATCATGGTGGGCTTGCCGGTTTCAGCACGGCCGGCCTCTATAGCTTCCTTTATAGCCGCTGAATCATGACCATCAATAGCAGGAATGACCTGCCAGCCGTAAGCTTCAAAACGCTTGGGCGTATCGTCGGTAAACCAGCCCTCTACTTCACCGTCAATAGAGATACCGTTGTCATCGTAGAAACAAATCAATTTACCCAGACCCAAGGTGCCAGCAAGCGAGCAGGCCTCGTGGGAAATGCCTTCCATTAAGCAGCCATCACCGAGGAAGGTATAGGTATAGTGATTGACGATTTCATGGCCATCGCGGTTAAACTGGGCGGCTAAAATTTTCTCGGCCGCAGCCATACCGACCGCATTGGTAATGCCCTGACCCAGTGGACCAGTGGTGGTCTCAACACCCGGCGCATAGCCGAACTCAGGATGCCCCGGTGTTTTAGAATGCATTTGGCGGAAGTTTTTTAACTCTTCCATCGGCAAGTCATAACCACTCAAATGCAACAGCGAATAAATCAGCATGGAACCGTGACCGTTAGAAAGCACAAAACGGTCTCTATCGGCCCAATTGGGGTTGGCGGGGTTGTGCCGTAAATAATCATTCCATAGCACTTCAGCAATATCGGCCATGCCCATGGGGGCACCGGGATGGCCACTATTGGCCTGTTGCACGGCGTCCATACTAAGGGCGCGGATGGCGTTAGCTAATTCGCTACGAGCTGGCATCGATCAAGACTCCTAAAAGGGGTAGGGGAAAAGGGCGGTATTTTCCCCTACCCGCGTGGCTACGGCAATCGCTAACCGCAAAAAATCCTTGCAAAGCCACCAATCACGGCAATTTGCCACCTCGAGAAGCCTTTTGGCCAATCTTAGGCACAACAATTGCCGATCTATATCAAAATATTTTGATATAGATATTAAGTACTGCTAGACTCTTCCGTCATGACAACAAGCTCCAACCACACAATTAGCCCCTTGCCCGCTACCAGCACCGCTGTGGCCGAGCAGCAAAGCCTGCTGGCTTTCTGCAAAGCCAGTGCTGATCAACTGCGCCTAGATATATTGAGGGTGCTCAGCCATGACTCATATAGCGTGCTGGAACTTTGCAATATTTTCGATACCAAGCAATCGGGCATGAGCCACCATCTTAAGATATTGGCCAAGGCGGCTCTGGTAAAAACCCGCCGCGAAGGCAATACCATTTTTTATCGTCGCGCCAATCTCGACAACCATCATCAGCTTAACGAATTACAGCACGCCCTGTACTGCAGCATTGACCAGCAGCCGATATCAAGCGTTCTGCAAAACGGAGTCGATGCCGTACAACAAGAGCGGACAGCCAGCTCACAATTATTCTTTACTGAAAATGCTGATTTGTTTAGTCAACAGCAAGAACAGATCGCTGCCTATGAGCTCTATGGTCACAACACCATTGATTTGATCAATCGAAGCATTAACAACAATGGCATTGTGTTAGAGGTCGGGCCAGGTGAAGGCGCTTTTCTAGCGGAGTTATCGCCCCGCTTTCAACAGGTTTATGCGTTGGATAATTCACAAAAAATGCTCGACAAGGCAGCACAGTTTGTTGAACAGAACGTGTTTGACAATATCACCTTTATTTATGGCGACACCAAACACTCACAAATCCAGCAACTGAATGCCGACTGTGTGGTTATTAATATGGTGTTGCACCATACGCCCTCCCCCGCAGAAATTTTTTACGATATAGCTGCTGCGCTTAAAACCGACGGCCAACTTTTTGTCACTGATTTGTGCAGTCATGATCAAAGCTGGGCGCGAGAATCCTGCGGTGATTTATGGCTAGGATTTGAGCCGGAAGATTTAAGCCAGTGGGCCGCCGATGCTGGCTTTACATCGGGTGAAGATATTTATTTAGCCCAGCGCAATGGTTTTAGAGTTCAGATAAGACAATTTATTAAACGCTAATTTTTTTACAGCGTTATTTTAGAGGATTTAACATGTCAGAATATTCAGTATTTACTTCCGAGTCTGTCTCTGAAGGCCATCCGGACAAAATGGCCGATCAGATATCTGATGCGGTACTTGATGCCATTATCTGTCGCGACCCAGTTGCCCGTGTGGCGGTTGAGACTTTAGTCAAAACCGGTATGACGATTGTTGCCGGCGAATTAACTACCACTTGTTATGTTGATCTGGAAGATATTATTCGTGACGTCATCACTGGCATTGGTTACAACAATTCCGAAGTCGGTTTCGATGGTGACAGCTGTGCGGTACTGAACGCGATCGGCAAACAATCGGTCGACATTAATAGGGGCGTTGACCGTGCCAAGCCGGAAGATCAAGGCGCCGGTGATCAGGGCCTGATGTTTGGTTATGCCACCAATGAAACAGAATCGCTCATGCCTGCCGCGGTTTACTACTCTCATCGCTTGGTAGAGCGTCAGGCACAACTGCGTAAAGACGGCGTACTACCTTGGTTGCGTCCCGATGCCAAATCACAGGTCAGCCTGCGCTATGAAAATGGCAAGCCTGTCGCGATTGATGCCGTTGTGCTTTCTACCCAGCACGATCCAGATATTACGCTGGAGCAACTGCGCGAAGCGGTTATGGAACATGTAATTTTGCCAGTACTGCCGGCCAAGTGGTTGCACCAAGATACTCAGTACCATATTAACCCAACCGGCAACTTTGTGATTGGTGGCCCAGTCGGTGATTGTGGTCTGACCGGCCGTAAAATAATCGTTGATACCTACGGCGGTATGGCCCGTCATGGTGGTGGCGCGTTCTCGGGTAAAGACCCCTCAAAGGTTGATCGCAGCGCCGCCTATGCTGGCCGTTATGTCGCCAAGAATGTTGTCGCTGCCGGTCTTGCCGAGCGCTGTGAAATTCAGGTGTCTTACGCCATCGGTGTGGCCGAACCAACGTCGATTGCTGTGAACACGTTTGGCACCGGTAAAGTCACTGATGAGCAGTTAATCGAAGCTATTCGCAAGACCTTCGATCTACGCCCCTATGCGATTACCACCATGCTAGATCTTCAGCATCCGATGTATCAACTGAC
>NZ_CAXAHB010000011.1:0-31863 GCF_963968385.1 uncultured Oceanicoccus sp. | reverse complement strand
TTAACGCTATGCCAAAAGGCTGCCTGCGGGTGGCCTTTTTTTATGCCTGCGATTTGCTATGGCTAGAATTATTTTTTGTTAAGACGACAGAGTATTGCTGTTTGCTATCTGTAATTGGAACCAGCGATTATCAGAAGCTCGTAAGCGGCGGCTGACTTCCCTGCCCATATTCATCTGGATAATAAGAAACTGTTCAGGGTTCTGTTGGAATAGGCTATGCAAGGCCGAAGAAGGGATTTCTATCGCCGTACAGTCTGTCTCTGCACGGACCGATGCGCTGCGCGGGCTAAAGTCGATCAATGCTAGCTCTCCAAAACAATCGCCATGCTCGGCATGGCGTAGGATATATTCTTTGTTTTCATGTTTCTTGAAAACGACCGAGCGGCCTTGCTCAATTAAGAACAGCGAATCGCCTTGTTCATCTTGATGAAAAAAGTACTCCCCCGCAGTTAGATTGATGGTTTTTGATTGACCGAGAATGAGCGCTACGCTCGCCTCGTTAATGGCACCAAAAAATGGCATAGACTGTAATAAGTGAATACGTTCTTCTGCGGTCATGGTTTATATCCTAAACATCAATACTGACCTACATTAAAGCTCTTGTCGGTGATTTTTGCCAGTTATCGGCTGCAATATACTTTGTTTTTAACACGAAATGTAATGGCCGATTATTCGTTGAGTTGGACGATGTGTTGCCATGTTATATGATGATGGACAAATAACGCAGGAAAACCATTTTGGCCAACAACAAGAAAAAAACTGCCGCCCCATTCCCTTGGTTGAAGATGTGTTTAGCGTTGACCGTCTTAGTGTTTGGCTGTCTGATTTATCTTGATGCCAAAGTGCGCTATAGCCTTTATGAGCGCCAGTGGCAATTGCCAGCCAGAGTCTACGCCCGCTCCCTAGTTTTATCACCGCAAAAAAAGTTAGCAGCGGATGATTTGTATCAAGAACTAAAACAACTGGGCTATCAGCAGGGCAGTGATCGTCAGCCAGGCAGTGTAAGGCGTCAAGGAAATCAATTCTGGATTTACAGTCGAGGTTTTCAGTCGATTGATAACAAGGCTGCGGTTAAGCCTGTTCGCTTTACCATCAGTTTTAACAATAATACCGTGGTTCAATTGGAAAGCATTACCGGCACACCGTTAAATCATGTGCAGCTGGAACCTATAGAGATAGGCAGTATCTATTCCCGACATCGTGAAGATCGGTTATTAGTCAAGCTCGAACAGGTACCGCAGAGTTTGCAGGATATTTTGCTGTTGATTGAAGATCGTAACTTCTATCAACACGTTGGTTTGTCGCCTCGCTCAATTGCCAGAGCAATGATGGCTAACTGGCAGGCAGGCCGAACGGTACAGGGTGGTAGCACCATTACCCAGCAGCTAGTTAAAAATGTCTTTTTATCTTCGGATCGAAATTTATGGCGTAAAGGTATTGAAGCCATTATGTCGCTGTTAGTAGAGCTGAACTTTAGCAAGCAAGAAATTTTACAGTCCTACTTAAATGAAGTTTATCTTGGTCAGGAAGGTCCGCGAGCTATCCATGGTTTTGCGTTAGCCAGCCGTCATTATTTTAATCGTCCGTTGGAACAATTGGACGCCAGCCAAATTGCCTTACTGGTGGGTATGATCAAGGGTCCTTCCTTTTATGATCCCTGGCGCCATCCTCAGCGGGCGATTGAGCGCCGCAACGTTGTGCTCAGAGTGATGGCTGAGCATCAGTTGATTTCACCGCAGCAACAACAACAATTACAGCGACAACCGTTGAAGTTGGCTAAGGCCAATGCTGTCGCCAATGTCTACCCGGCTTATTTGGATTTGGTGCGGCGGCAATTACGCAGAGATTATAGTGCGCAAAGTTTACAAACCGAAGGCATGAAAATATTTACCGCTTTTGATCCGATTGTGCAGCGCCATGCCGAGCAAAGTTTGGCTGCTATTCTTAAAGACAAAACCAAAGAACAGCAGGGTGCGATAGTGGTGACAGATGTCAACAACGGTGATGTCGTCGCGGTGGTCGGTGGCCGGCAGATGCGCTATGCCGGTTTTAACCGTGCGTTGGATGCCGTTCGTCCTATAGGTTCATTGATAAAGCCGGTGGTCTATCTATCTGCCTTGCAACAATCACAGCGTTTTACCCTGGCTTCCACTATTAGTGATGGCCCAGTAGAGGTGGCAGGTCAAGATGGTTCTATTTGGCGACCGCGTAACTTTGATAGAACCAGTCATGGCAAGGTTTTATTGCATCGTGCTCTGGCCAATTCCTATAATCAGGCTACAGCCCGTTTAGGGATGCAAGTGGGTTTGTCTAACGTTGTTGATGTGGTGCAGCGGCTAGGCGTTACGCGTCCGGTTGCAGAGTTGCCGTCTATGTTATTAGGCGCTGTGGCCTTATCACCGCTTGAGGTGGCTGGTATGTATCAGGCTATTGCTTCAGCCGGTGTTTACAGCCCGCTGCGTTCGATTGTTGATATCGCTGATAATAATGCACAGCCTTTGGCCCGTTACCCGGTTGTACAAAAACAGGTTATCGCTAAACCACTTATGCATTTGCTGCATTATGCGATGGTAGAAGTGGTGGAAGAAGGGACTGGTAAAGCGGTTCGGCAACGATTGCCAGAATCTTTTTTAGTGGCGGGTAAGACCGGCACAACCAATGATCTGCGTGATTCATGGTTTGCTGGTTTTGCCGGTGATTATCTGGCAGTCGTATGGATGGGTAGGGATGACAATAAAAGTGCAGGCCTAACCGGTAGCGTTGGTGCCTTAAAAGTCTGGCGTGAGTTTATCGCCAGAGCTAGCCATCAGCCTATGGACTTTTCAGTGCCATCGGGTATCGACTATCGTTGGGTGAATGAGAGTACCGGTTTGTTGAGTCGTGAAATGTGTGAAGGTTCTCGCTATATACCGTTTTTACGTGGCACAGCGCCCACGGCACGGGACAGTTGCTCGACGACTTTACCCGGGGTGCTGCAATGGTTTAAAAATTTATTTTAGTTTTTTATCGTATAGAAATAATGATCAGGTGTTGGTCAATAAATTAGTATTCACTGACCACGCTGGTATAGCCGCCTTTTGAGTGTGGCACCAGCTGCAATTGTTGGTTGATGCATTGGGGTATCTCATTGGCACTATGGCTGACATAAAGAATATGGCAATCACCTCGCTCGGCGATTTTATCGATCAAGCCTAGGATTAATAATCGGTGCAGTTTATCTAGGCCAATACAGGGTTCATCCAAGATCAGTACCAAGGGCGACTTCACCATCGCTCTTGCTAGCATGGCCAGGCGTTGTTGCCCAAAAGAAAGTCGATTAAAAAATTGCGTGGCAATATGTTCCAGTCCCATCACGTTTAACCAGTGCAAAGCAATCTTGCGATCATTACCAGTACATGGCTGATAGAGCCCAACACTGTCATAAAGGCCGGAAGCGATGACTTCAGCTACCCGTATGCGGCCAATATGATTGAGTTGCAACTGCGTATTAACGATGCCAAATTTCTGCTTCAGTTGCTGAACACTTTCACCACTGCCACGGGTATTGCCAAACAGACTGATTTGTTGGCCGTAGGCTTTATGGTTATCGCCGCTTAATAAACTTAATAGTGTCGATTTACCGGCACCGTTGGGCCCGGTAATCACGCAGTGTTGTCCCCAGTCCAATTGCCAATTAATATCGGTTAAAATAGCCTGCTCGTTGTAGCTGATATTGACTTGCTGCAAATTCAGCAAAGGTTGTGCCTTATCAACCTTATAGCGACGTTCGGTGGCTACTGGTAAATCGCCGATGCGAATCCTGTTCGGTGACACTTTGGTTTTTGCCAGCACCTTATCACGCTGACCACTGGCTTGTATTTCGCCATGCTCCAGCCACAAAATATGATCGACACTATCCGGAATTTCATCAGTCTGTTTAATTAATAGCAGTACTTTTAATGGCGATAACAGCAGTTGGTCAATTAAGACTTTTAATTCAGTTTGAGACTGTTGATCGAGACCTTCGAAAGGGTTATCCAGAATCAAAAGTTTGGGCTGATTAAATAAGGCTCTTGCCAGTAACGTTTTGCGACTTTCTCCGGTCGAGACAAAACGGATGCCACGGTTGAGAATATGGTCAATATGACACTGTCTGGTAATGGCGGCAAAGTTTTCGTCGGGTGATTTTTTTTGCAATACAATTTGCGCCACGGTGGTGCCGATATCAGCGGCATCATCGCGGTCTTCACTATCATCATAACGGATATCGTGATTAATTAGTTGACGCTGTAATTCAAAGCTTAGATGCAAAATATCCTGCTCGGGATTAAGCCCTTGCTGCCTAACGATGCTGCCACGTTGAGGCCTTAATTGATCGCTTATCAGTTGCGCTAAGGTACTTTTGCCGGCGCCATTACCGCCCAAGATTGCCCACTGCTGATTTTGCTGCCAGTGCCAGTCAATATCCTGTAACACTGGATCGGTACGATACGCTGCGCAAACTTGATGGAAGTGTATAATGGTGTCTGTACTCATGGAAGCGAATGTTACTATAGATAAGCCTAAAATGGTGATGGGGAAGGGTTGGTGGTGGTAAAAACATTTCAGCAAGCACGGCATCAATTAACGTTATTTAAACCAAAAAAGAAATGGTATCGCCGTTGGGTAAAGCGCTCAGCTATCGCGTTAATTCTGCGTCAAACAGAAGCCGGCTTAGAAGCCTTGATGATTAAACGCGCTGATCGCGAAGGTGATCCTTGGTCAGGTCATATGGCTTTCCCCGGTGGCAGGGGTGATCCTGCTGACAATAACAATCTACAGACAGCACGTCGTGAAACTTGGGAAGAGATTGGTCTGGATACCGATCAATATGCGACATACTTGGGGCGCCTTTCTGATGTGGCGACATTCTCATTGATAAACCCGCTGCATATGGTGATCACGCCCTATGTTTTTATGGTTGAGCAGGTACCAGAATTAAATCTTAACCATGAAGTCGCTGAAGTTGTTTGGATACCCTTGTCGTTTATCGCCAATAAGGATAACCGCCAAAGTATGCAATGGCAGTTTAGAAATAGAGTGCGAAATTTGCCCTGTTATTTTTTTCAGCAGCGACGGATATGGGGCTTGTCGCTACTGATGTTGGATGAGTTGGTGGGGGTATTTCGATAATCTTTTTATTGCTGTTGCAAAAAAAGCTGCGTCTCTCGCATTAATTTTTTTGCTGCCGTCAACGGCTTTGCCGCCTCAATCAGCGCCTGCTCGGGAATAATTCCTTTGATATAGGCATCAATTAATTCTAGCAGTACAGGATTCATCGTTTTATTTTCCCATTCCCAGCGCCGTCCCTGCACTAAATTACCGGTCACCCATCCCTCTTCAAGCTTTAACCAGTTGGCACCACACTTCGATATATAATAATCGTTCACTCGACCATAGCTGATATTAGGTGTGCTGGGATCAAATCCGCCAGCGATATCTTTGGTGATCTTGGTGAGCGCCATCACCCATTGCGAACCAACAGCAAAGTCTTTAATGGGTGGACGACAAAGTTGACCATTATCACCCCAGATACGAATATCTGGCTTGAACTCAGTAAAGTTTATACCGCGATCATAGTGAGTGCGCTCGATGTTAAAATCAGCAGAATTACCTTTACTGCCAATAACAGTGCCGCTAACAATCAGGTCTGCTTTTTTATAGGCCTTGGTAAAAGACCCCTGCCATAAACAATCACAGCTTAAAGCCTGTTGATTCAAAAACAGGGCCATTAAACAACTAAGTTTAATCAGCTTGAGCATTGTCGTTAGAGATAATCGCTAAGTAGCCAGTTAAAGGTGTTTGGATTGCCGCGCACTGATCGATGGGTTCAGTATCGCCAGCCGTTGTTCAATACGGTCAAGAATGCCGTCGCTATCTAAACCGCAAGCAGCTAATAAATCCTCATGCTTGCCATGATCGATAAAAAGATCTGGTAAACCTAAATGCAGCACTGGCAAATTAATGCCTTGACTGCTGAGATATTCACTAACACCAGCACCAGCACCACCGGCAATAGCGTTTTCTTCCAGAGTAACGATTAGGCTATGTGTGCTGGCCAATTGGTCAATTAGATTTTCATCCAGAGGTTTTACAAAACGCATATCTGCGACGGTGGCGTTGAGCTGCTCCGCTGCAGGTATGGCGTTTGCCAGTAAGGTACCAAAATTTAAAATGGCAATGTCAGTACCTTGGCGGCGAATAATTCCCTTGCCAATTTCAAATGCCGTCATTTTTTGTTCGATAACAGCGCCAGGGCCGGTGCCTCTTGGATAGCGTACCGCAGCGGGGCCTTGATATTGAAAGCCGGTGTAGAGTAACTGCCGAGTTTCGTTTTCATCGGAGGGTGCCATCACTAACATATTGGGTATGCAGCGTAAAAAACTCAGATCAAAACTACCAGCATGGGTGGGGCCGTCTTCACCGACTAAACCGGCTCTATCAATAGCGAACAAAACGTTTAGATTTTGTAGTGCGACATCATGAATCAATTGATCATAAGCGCGTTGTAAAAAAGTAGAGTAAATAGCGACAATAGGTTTTAGACCATCGCAAGCCATCCCGGCAGCCAAGGTTACAGCGTGTTGTTCGGCAATTGCGACGTCGTGATAGCGCTCAGGAAATTGTTCAGAAAACTCAATCATCCCCGAACCTTCACCCATGGCAGGGGTGATGCCGATTAATAATTCATCCTGCTTTGCCATATCACAAAGCCAGTCGCCAAAAACTTTTTGATATTTTGGTTTTTTGGTAACGGTTGTTATGGTTGATGGAGCGCTTGGTTTAACTTCAATTTTATTGATGGCGTGATAACCGACAGGGTCTTCTTCCGCCGGCGCAAACCCTTTGCCTTTCTGCGTCATAATATGTAGCAGTTGTGGGCCGGGTAATTCCCGCATATTGCGAATAGTATTTATCAGCGTTGGCAGATCATGGCCATCGATGGGGCCAATATAATTGAAACCCAGTTCTTCAAAAATAACGCCGGGTGCAACGAAGCCTTTCATCGATTCTTCAAGGTGGCGCGCAACACTCCAAGCCTGTGGAATTTTCGACAGCAGGTTTTTGCCGCTGGCGCGTAAATTGGTATAGGCTTTACTGGCCCAGATTTTTGAAAAATACGTATTTAAACCGCCAGAGTTATGAGAAATCGACATTTGGTTGTCGTTAAGAATAACCAACATATCGGCGTTGACATGGGCAGCGTGGGCGAGTGCTTCAAAGGCCATGCCCGCGGTCATCGCACCATCGCCAATGACGGCAACGGTCTTGCGATCAATGCCCTGTTCTCTTGCGGCCAGAGCCATCCCTAAGGCGGCGCTAATGCTGGTACTTGAATGGCCAACACCAAAGGTGTCGTATTCGCTTTCGCTACGTTTTGGGAAGCCGGCCAGCCCATTTTGAGTGCGTATTTTATGCATTTGCTCGCGGCGGCCGGTCAGAATTTTATGCGGATAAGTCTGATGGCCGACATCCCAGATCAGGCGGTCTTCTGGGGTGTTATACAAATAGTGCAGGGCAATCGTTAATTCAACCACGCCTAAACCGGCACCAAAATGCCCGCCGCTTTGCCCCACGCAGTAGAGCAAAAATTCACGTAACTGATCAGCCAGCTCAGGCAGTAGGTCATCGTCCAATTGCCGAAGGTCAGCCGTTTGATTAATGCTGTCTAGCAGTGGAGTTTCAGGACGCAGGCGAGGAATTTCAGTGAACATAGGGTCTAAACATAGAGTCTAATTGTGATGCCTTGTTATTTTGCCTTGTGCAGAGCGCCGATTGTAACTCAAAAAGCCTCGTGAGGGGGAGTCAGTTGTGGACGAGTTGCGGGTTAATGCTGGCGAGAAATAATATAGCTGGATAATTCTCTTAAGCTGTCAGCACTGTCATCGAGCTCGGTTAGGGCATTGAGCGCCTGCTGATGCAGTTGTTGTGCCTTGTTTTTGGCGCCTTCTAGACCCAGCAAGGCGGGGTAAGTGGGTTTATTTAGCGCTTGATCGGCTCCTTGCGTTTTGCCCAAGGTGGCGGTATCACTTTCAATATCCAGAATATCGTCCTGTACTTGAAAGGCCAGCCCAATGGCCTCGGCATAGCGATCTATGGCTTGTAATTGCTGGGGGGAGGCGTTAGCCAGCGTTGCGCCCATAGCGGCTGCCGCTCTAATCAAGGCGCCGGTTTTTAAACGATGAATGGTCTCTAAATGATCCAAGTCGATGGTTTGATCAACAGCATTGAGGTCAATAAGCTGTCCGCCGACCATACCTTGCTGGCCCGCGGCGGCGGTGAGGATTTTTATCAAAGCCAATTGTGTTTTTGACGGGCAATCTTCCAGTTCAGTCAACAGTTCAATAGCGCGGGTTTGTAAAGCATCCCCGGCTAATATTGCCGTCGCCTCATCGAAAGCGTTATGGCAGGTAGGTTGGCCGCGGCGCAGGTCGTCGTCATCCATGGCGGGCAAATCGTCATGAATAAGGGAATAGGCATGGATCATTTCCACAGCGCAGGCCACTTTATCGGCATTGCTGTCGGAAGTTTCAGAGTTAATAGCGTTAGCGACGGCATAGACCAACATCGGTCTTATCCGTTTGCCGCCATTGATCAGGCTATATTCTATCGCTTGCTGCAAGCGAGCTAGGTAGTGACTGGTGTTATTGGCAGTATAGGGTGAGTCAAAGTTACCTACATAGCGGGTCAGGGCACTATCGGCACGCGATTTGGCCTGCTGTAAATAGGCTTTAAAAGACTCATTCATGGTTACTGGTCGTTCTCGTCGTCAAAGTCATCATCGAGATCGATGGTCTTGAGTTTACCGTTTTCTTCGACCAGCATTTGCACCTTTTGCTCGGCTTGAGAGAGCGCGGTTTGACACTCGCGGGTGAGTTTGATGCCCTGTTCAAAGGCTTTCAGTGACTCTTCGAGGGTTAAATCACCGTTTTCCATATCTTCGACCAGCTCCTCCAATTGATCCAGAGCTTCTTCAAAGTCAACGCTTTTTTTGTTTTTAGCCATATAAGGGCTCCTAAATGGAGTAATAAAAACGGAGGCCACGTTAACCGAGGGCTTGGTTTGGGTCAACCTCCGCGAGGTGGATTATAATCGACTGGTTTTTATAACGGCAGCTGCATACGCTAAAGTCTCGCATTGGCAGGCCGCTATGATTTTAGGTGTATAAATATTATTTGTGCTTTAGCGATGCTTTTGGGTGTACTCATCGAAGATTAGAGCTAGACTGTAAGTAGCGGAAAAGTAGAGGGTTTCTCAGTAATTTACCACTGAATCCCCTCGTTGAAACTAGATTAAAGAATGGGAGTTTGGCAGTGGATTTAGCAACCCTTATCGGTATGGTCGGCGCGATGATCATTATTGTCACGGCAATGATGCTCAGCGGTGGTGTGGGCATGTTTGTCGATTTGCCATCAGTGTTGATTGTTATCGCCGGCAGTATCTTGGTGGTGATGTCCAAATTTGGTCTCAGGCAGTTTTTAAACGCAGGCAAAGTCGCGGCCAAAGCCTTTATATTTAAAGTCGATGACCCGGCTAAAATGATCGACGAAGTTGTCGGGCTAGCAGATGAGGCGCGCAAGGGTGGTCTGCTGGTATTGGAAGACAAAAAATTCAGCAGTGATTTTTTACAAAGCGGTATCCAGTTATTAGTCGATGGCCACGAACCTGACGTGGTGAAAGCCTTGTTATTGAAAGATAAGGACAAGGCCGTTGAGCGTCATTCATTAGGGGCGGATATATTTGCTGCGTTGGGTAGCGTGGCTCCGGCGATGGGGATGATCGGTACTCTGGTTGGTCTGGTAGCGATGCTGTCGAATATGGATGATCCAAAATCTATCGGTCCTGCTATGGCGATAGCGCTATTAACCACACTCTACGGGGCGATGTTGGCCAATATGGTCGCCATTCCCATAGCGGATAAATTAAGTTTGCGTCGTAGCGAAGAGGATACGACCAAAAATTTAATTATTGATGCTCTGTTGGCTATTCAAAGCGGACAAAATCCGCGTGTGATTGACTCTATGTTAAGAAATTATTTGCCGGAGGGTCAACGCGCAAAAGCCGATGACAATTAAGCTGAATAATAACTTGGGCATACGGAACAATCTTCATGAGTGAGCAAAAGGCTAATTGCCGCAAATGCCCGCCGCCGGGTGCGCCCGTATGGATGGCTACCTTTGCGGATTTAATGTCGCTATTGATGTGCTTCTTCGTGCTGCTGTTGTCGTTTTCAGAAATAGATGCGATGAAGTTTAAGCGTCTTGCCGGTTCAATGTCTCAGGCTTTTGGTGTGCAAAATAAACTGAAGGTAATAGAGCCACCCAAAGGCACCAGCATTATTGCTCAGGAGTTTAGCCCGGGTCGTCCCGACCCTACGCCAATAAATGAAATTTATCAGCATACCGATGACTTGACCGAGTTGTCTTTGGAAGTTGATGCTTCGAAAGAATACGATCTCGAAGCCGGCATTGAGTGGCTGGAGGCCGGTGCGCCCAATAGTAAAAAAGAAGCAGAGTTGCTAGAACAAAAAATTGAAACAATGATTAAACAAACGCAGCAGGATGCTCGTGATTTAGCTCAGGCCTTGCAAGATCAAATCGCCAAGGGTGAAGTGGAAGTAGAAGCCCAAGCGCGCAAAATTATTATTAGGATTCGTGAGAAAGGGTCTTTTGTTTCCGGTTCTGCTGACTTGACCGGAGATTATTTGCCACTGCTGCAAGAGTTGCGCGATGTACTTGCCACTAAAGAAGGGGCAATTACCATCCAGGGTCATACCGATGATGTGCCGATTAATACCTTGCGCTTTCGTTCCAATTGGGAGTTGTCTACCAGCCGTGCAGTGTCTGTCGCACATGCAATTTTTACTGATGGTATTTTAAATCCTAATCGTGTTCAGGTCACTGGCTTTGCCGAAACCAAACCCTTGGCCAGTAATGAAACGGCCGAAGGGCGGGCTAAAAATCGTCGAGTAGAGATTGTTATCCAACAAAGTTTAGGTGGTGAAGCCATGCAACAGGGCTTGCGCACTTTAAATAAAAAAGATCCCCGATTTTTTGAGTCGCTTAAGTTAGAGATCCGGGACAACGCTCCGGTCTTTAATTTAGATCGCTCAGATATTTTTTAGCCAGAGGTTAGGTATGAAAGAAGAGCGCCGTCGCTATTTTAGAGTTGATGATTTTATGGGGGTTTCTTATCGCTGTATTGGCAGTGAAGAAGCCGGAGCGTTTGTTGAGCAAGCAAAAAAAAATGATGGTACGTTTGATCTTACGGCTAACTTTGATAACCGTATTCAAACTTTATTGGATGCCTGCAAAATTCAGGCGCCGATGGCGGCAGAGTTAATTGATCTCATGAATAAAAAACTCAATTTTATCATGGCACAAATGGATATCGATGCAAATGGTATGCATAAGCTTGCCTGCTCTCCGCGGCCGGTTAATGTCAGTGCCTGTGGTATTGCCTTTGCCAACGAGGAAGTATTGGAGCAAGGGCAGTTATTGCAACTCGATATCATCTTACAACCCTCCGATTTGCATATAGCGGTGATAGCGCAGGTGATTGAATGTGTGCATCTAGATGAGAGGCAGGCCGCTGGCGAACTCAGCTGTTTTATGCGGCTTAATTTTACCGAGATTAACAGTTATGATCAGGAGTTATTGATCCAGCATGTGGTTAAGCGTCAGTCGGAAATACTGAAACAGAAACGGCGGTTGGCCGATATCTAGTTGTGCGCTTTTGGATAAAAGTTTTTGCGAATCTGCGGGTATTGGAGTCTGATAATCTGTTATTGTCGTAACTAATATAAAATTAGTCACAACTTACTTATGGAGTTGCTATGTGGCCCGCATTTGTTATCGCTTTATTGTCAGGTTTAACTATCGGTTACTGGGTGGGGAGAAATACTCGATCCTCATCCGCCTTCGAGGCCGAGCATAAATTAGAAGAAGCCAATTTGGAGTTGGATAAGGCTCGCAGTACACAAAAACTGTTAGAGCAGGAAGTGGCTGATTTGAAATATCAGTTGGGCGAAGAAAAAAAGGCCCGAGCTTATGCTGAAGGGCATAGCAAAGAATAGAGTTGATTGCGGTTATATCAGTAATCAGCCAATGGTATATTGTCAGCGTAGCTTGCTCACAGTTTATTGAGTCAAGTCATCTTAATTACCCCCTTTTTACATTGCTTGCTCCATGGCTAATAACTATGTGAGCAGGCAGGTAGTTGCCATAGCTTCAGCGTAAAGCGTGTTTGCTTGGTTTTCGGAGCTGTTATGTTTGTTGCTTTTTTTATTATCCTGATCGATCTCATAGGTTTTGGCATTATGATGCCTATCTTCGCCTTTTATGCGCTAAATTTAGGAGCCTCCCCAGCATTAGCCACCGTGACCATGAGCTTATACGCTTTGGCGATGTTTTTTACTATGCCCATATTGGGCCGTATCAGTGATTTCTATGGTCGTCGTCCGGTATTAATGTTGAGTATGTTAGGGGCAACAGCTGGTTATCTGATTTTGGCGAATGCCAACAGTCTATGGATGGTTGCGGTGGCACGCGCTATCAGTGGCGCTATGGCGGGTAATTTGGCGACAGCCCAAGCCTATATGACGGATATCTCTAAACAACAAGATCGTGCCAAAGTGATGGGTTTAATCGGTGCGGCTTTTGGTTTAGGTTTTATTCTTGGGCCATTATTGGGGAGTTATCTGGCTGGTGATGATTTTGAAAATGCTAATTTTGTATTGCCTGCCTATGTCTCTGCCGCCTTGTCTTTTACCGCTTTTCTGGCTGTTGTTTTTGCGTTGCCGGAAAGTTTGGATAAAGAGCATCGCGATGCCCTTCGGGTGGCGCCTAAAACCAACCGCCTTAAAGAAATAATCGAAATTATGCGACGACCACTGGCCAGAAAAGTGATTTTATCGGGCTTTATTTACAATTTGGCCGCTGGTTTTTTTGAAGCAATCTTTCCGATTTGGGTGAGCTATGAAGGGGTGGCTTTGATCTCTGGTCCACAAGGTTTAGCGCCTTTTTTACTGGTCGTGGGCATCACTGTTGCCGTGATGCAGGGCGGCGTGGTGGGGCCACTGGCCCGACGGTTTGGTGAGCACCTACTGATCAAGGTGGGGGCATTGGGTTATGGCGCTGGACTGATTGGTATAGCGGTCGCTGCCGACAGGCAACAGGTTTGGTTGGTTTATCTGCTAATGGCTCTAGTTTCTGGCTCTAGTGCTTTAGTGATGACTAGCACGCAAAGTCTTATTTCTCAGCGTGCCGGACATACTGAGCGGGGTATGGTGATGGGGGTGTTTAACTCTATGGGCACTTTGGGTCGCGGTGTTGGCACTTTATTGACCGGAGTGGTATTTACCTATATTTCCATACATGGTTCTTTTTATATTTGCGCCCTATTGATGATAGGACTGTTTTATCTTGCCACCATAGTGCATAGAGACTGGAGTACGGCCGATGTCGTGGTTAATCCAGAGCTAGCTTCGGGGTCTGGTGACAAGCTTGTCAGCTAATCAGCATCTGATATACTGCCCGAGCTTAGGGCGGCAGTTGGATGTTTTGGCCCATTAAATGAAATCTATTCTTTACTGATTTTCTTAGTTCTTAAACCGGCGTTCGCTATTAAGAGCAGAAGCTGAACATACCCATAATCAGGGTATAGTCATGTTAGGCAGTAATGGATTATGAGAAAGGTTTTTAGGAGAAAATTGTGTTAATACTAACAAGAAGAATTGGTGAAACAGTTATGATCGGTGATGATGTTAAAATCACCGTGTTAGAAGTTCAGGGTAATCAAGTTCGTGTGGGTATCAGTGCCCCGCGTGAAGTTGAAGTACACCGCGAAGAAATCTATCGGCGTATTCAGCAGGAAAAAGCCGGTAATGTTGACCCCGATAATCGCGGCAATCGCTAGTTTTTAACGGTTAATGATTTATAAAAAAAGCGCAGCTCAGGCTGCGCTTTTTTTGTTCCAGTAGTACTTATGAGAGTACTCAATGAGCAAAATGATTTCTGCGTAAAAACGGATTTAGCCAGCGACTAAAGAAACCGGTAAACGCAATTGGAGCGTCTGTCACTACCAGACAGATACATTCTCTGTCTTCGGTAACCATAGGTTTATGTTTATGGCGACCATCGCGAAGCACAAAATCTCCCTCGTTATAAACCCCGCTTTCATCAGAGAAACTACCTTCCAATAGAATGGTATATTCGTCACCGGTATGGGTATGGCTAGGCACTTTTCCGCCCGGCTTGATGCGCAACATTTCTACTTTGGAGCCGTTGGTATCGGTGCAGAGCCTGGCCGTTTGAATAGAGGGGGACACATGATGCCATTGCAGGTCATCATAGTCGTTTGGGATAAACTGCTGCAGGCTGCGCGGTACCCGAGAGTTGCGGTTGGTGGTGCGGTTAGCGGCTTTAGACACATCTTCCTCTGCATCATCCAGCATGGCAAAGACACTGTTTTTTAGGTCTGCAGATACCTCGGTGGGTTTTAGTGATTCCATCATATTGGCGCCCATACTATTAAGACGCAGTAAGTTAGTACGGCACTCACTGCAGTGCTCAATATGGGTGGATACACAGAGTGCTTGACTGAGCGGCAAGCTGCCCGCTGAAAATGCAGTCAGTAATTCTGGGGATGGGTGATGTTTGGCCATCGATAGCTACCTTTTTAACAATAATTCTAGTTTCTGTAACGCTAAGCGCACGCGGGATTTAACAGTACCCAGCGGCAGTCCTAATTCGTTTGAGGTCTCTTGGTGGCTTTTACCTTCCAAATAGACCTTGGCTAATACCTGTGCCTGCTCAATAGGCAGTTGCTTTAAACCTTCATGTACCTTGATTTCAACCCGTTGTTGCTGCGCGAGCTGAAAGGGGTCTGGGCCTTCATCTTCCATATTATTGAAGATTTCGGTGGGGTCGATATCCGTGCTAAAACGCCCGTTTCGTCTCAGATAATCGATCCTGGAGTTTCTCGCCAAGGTGAATACCCAAGTGGATACCGCCGCCATATCGGGTTTATAGGTATGGGCTTTATTCCATACCTTGATCATAACCTCCTGTGCCAGCTCATCGGCCAACAGGGCGGCACCGGATTCACGGGCTAGGCTATAAGAACGCAACAAGGGGGCAAAATGATCAAAAAGCTCCTCAAAGGCCTGCCTATCGCGGTGTTCAGCGACTTTTGCCATTAGCTGCTTAAGCTTGGCATTGCGCTCGGCGTTGGATGTACTGCCACCGATGGGGACTGTGGACATACGGGTCTTCCTCTGCAAGGAATTAAACATTATGTGCACCCATCATAGTGTGTTTTTCGCCGTTGGCCTATTGTAATTTGACAAATGTACGGGCATGGTCAAAGTATGGATCACAGAGCCTCATTATCTACCTAGGCTTCATAGACAAGCCATTGATCCAATTGGGTAAAAATAGGCGTACATGGCAGAATAAGCAGCGATGGTGTGCAAAGCAATTCAGGGCATTTCCGGTGGCCTGTCAAAATCGGACTAAACCGTGAAACCAAGACAAATTGGATGCACTTATGAGTAGCAATATTATCGAACTATTTAAAACCAGCTACAGCGATATGATGCAGTTGAATCTGGGTCATCTTGATAAGCTCTATGCCGATGATCTGGTGTTTAAGGATCCGGTACATCAGATCCGCGGTCTGGCGGCTATGCAAGATTATATGGCAGATATCACTAGCAACGTTCAGGAATGCCGTTTTGAGTTTCTTGACCAACTGGTCTCCGATAGAGCCGCCTACATAAAGTGGGATATGCATTTTCGTCATGCCAAACTGGGCGGGGGACGCTTGATTACAGTCAGGGGTATTAGCCAGATTCATTTTGATCAGCGAATTCATTATCATGAAGATGCTTACGATATGGGGCAGATGCTCTATGAGCAGGTGCCTATGATTGGGGGTGTTAACCGATGGCTCAAAGCCCGTTTAGCGGCTTGAGCCGATCGCTATCATGATCACGAGCGAAGTTATCTGGTTAACCGGTGCTAGCACCGGCATTGGTCGGTCGTTGGCGATTAAACTGGCCTCTTGTGGCAATACCGTTATCGCCAGTGCCAGAAATCAACAGGCCTTGGAGCAGCTGGCTGCTGAATATAACAATATTATTCCCCTTGCCTTTGATGTCACTCGGCAGGACTCCATTGAGTTGATGCAGCAACAACTATCCAACTACAGTGGTCATTTAGACCGCGTTATTGTCAACGCCGGTACCTGCGAATATCTCGATATTGATACGCCCGACTGGGATATGATGCGGCGGGTAATGACGGTAAATTATTTTGGTGCTATCAATACCGTGGCGGCAGCCATACCGTTGCTGGAAGCTAGTCCCAGACCGCATATGATTGCCATTGTCTCTCTGGCTACATTGGCACCTTTCCCCCGCGCCGAAGCCTATGGTTCCTCCAAGGCTGCTATGCAATACTTTTTTGATTCCCTACGGATTGATTTGGTCAGCAAAAATATTGATGTCACGGTTATTAATCCTGGCTTTGTAAAAACACCACTGACCGATAAAAATAACTTTTCCATGCCGTTTCTGATGTCATCTGAGCAGGCGGCTGAACGCATGGTCAAAGCCATTGCTGCACGGCCCAGGCAGTTCGATTTCCCCAGGCGGTTAAAATGGCTGTTAAAAGTGCTGGGATTTATTCGGGCACTGTGGAATAAAATTATAGCGTCTTAATAAAATGGTAGCGCCTTTGTTACGAATAATGATAAAACGTAGATAACATAAATGAAAAAGAGTCAGAGTAGTGAAAATAGCAGTCATTGGTTCAGGCATTTCGGGCTTAAGCGCCGCGTATTTATTACAACATGATCATGATATTACCGTGTTTGAGAGTGACGACAATATCGGCGGTCATACCGCGACGATGGATGTCAATGTTCAGGGCAGGGACTATGCGGTAGATACCGGATTTATCGTCTACAACGATTGGACCTATCCCAATTTTATTCGTCTGATGGAAGAGTGTGGTGTGCAGTCCCAACCCACAGAAATGAGCTTTAGTGTTAGTTGCGAATTATCGGGTTTGGAATATGGCGGTACTAATCTCAACAGTTTATTTGCCCAGCGTCGGAATATTTTTAGCCCCTCCTATTTAAAAATGATCAAAGATATTCTTCGCTTTAATCAGCAAGCGATACAAGATTTAGAGTCGGGGCGTATTGATAAAGCCACCACCCTCGGGGAATATTTAAAGCACAATAGCTATGGATCAACCTTTGCCAATAAGTATTTAATCCCCATGGGTAGCGCTATTTGGTCCGCGTCTACGGATAGTATGTTTGAATTTCCGTTATTATTTTTTGTGCGCTTCTTTAAAAACCATGGTTTATTGAGTGTCAATAACCGGCCGCAGTGGCAGGTGATTAAAGGCGGTTCTCGAGAATATCTGCAGCCGCTAACGGCAGGCTTTAAACAGTCTATTCGAGTAAACAGCCCAGTGAGCACTATCAGCCGCGATCATGGCGGTGTTGATGTGCAATTGGCTGATGGTCGAGTAGAGCGTTTTGATCAAGTGATTATTGCTAGCCATAGCGATCAGGCTTTAGCGATGTTGGCAGATGCCGGCACAGCAGAAAAAGAAGTGCTGGGCGCCATTCCCTACCAACAAAATGATGTGGTTTTGCACACTGACGAAAGTATCTTGCCCGAAAAAAAATTGGCCTGGTCTAGCTGGAACTATCGATTGCGTTCTGAGCGACAGGAACAGGCTGTGCTAACCTACAATATGAATATCTTGCAGGGTATTGATGCCCCCGTGACTTTTTGTGTCACGCTTAATGCGACAGAGTCGATTGATGCCAGCAAAATACTGGGACAATACAACTATAGTCATCCGGTGTTTTCCTTGGCGTCGGTAGCCGCAGCGGAGCGCTGGAGTGATATTAATGGCGTTAACCGAACCTGGTTCTGCGGTGCTTATTGGGCTAACGGCTTCCATGAGGACGGTGCTAGCAGCGGCATCCGTGTCGCCAAAGCGTTGGGTGCAAACTGGTAAATTGATGAAAAGCGCCATCTACAAAGGCTGGATTCGCCATCGTCGATATACCCCCAAGTATCATAGCTTGCAGTATAAAGTTTTTATGATGTTGCTGGATTTATCGGAACTCGACCAAGTGTTTAGTGGTACTCGTTTATGGTCGACCAAACGTTGGGCGTTGGCTCGTTTTAAGCGTTCGGATTTCTTAGGCGATCCCTCCCTGCCGCTGGATAAAGCAGTCAGGCAGCAAGTAGAAAAACAAACCGGTGTTTACCCTGACGGCCCCATACGTCTACTAAGCAACCTGCGTTATTTTGGTTTTATTATGAATCCGATTAGTTGTTATTACTGTTTTGATAACAACGAGCAGCTGCAATATATCATTGCCGAGGTCAACAACACACCTTGGAATGAGCGCCATTGTTATGTACTAACGTGTGACCCAGATCAGCACTACCAGCGTATCAGCTTCAATAAAGAGTTTCATGTATCGCCTTTTAACCCGATGGATATCCGATATCACTGGCGCAGTAATTTTCCGGCTGAAAATTTGCGTATCCATATGCAAAACTGGCGGGGTGAAATTGACAATGAAATCGTCGAACTTGATGCCACCTTGGTACTGCAACGAGAACAAATTAGCGCTGTCAAATTGCGACGTTTGATTTGGAGCTACCCCTTAATGACCTTAAAAGTTGCGGCTGGTATTTATTGGGAAGCTTTCAAACTGTTTGTCAAAGGTGTGCCGGTGGTTGATCACCCCAAAAATAATCACTCAAATAAACCAATAACGTAGCTATAGCGCCAATCGGATAAGCATCAACCTTAATAGCAGCGGAAAAATAAAATAAGATACCTATGAATACTACAAATATAAGTGAGAACAAAAAAAACCGTATAGTTAAAGCCGGTTTCTGGGATGCCATGGCTAAAAAGGCCTTACTCAAGGCCATGTCTCATATCACAACCGGGCGGCTGGTACTGGAAGATAATGGCGAAATCTACGAGTTTGGCGAGCCCGCTGAGCAGGCCAATATTTCGGCCCATATCTTTATCCATCACTCTTCAACGTATAAGAATATTTTGTTTGGCGGCTCTATAGGTTCTGCCGAGGCCTATATGCTAGGTGGTTGGTCATCATCGAGTTTATTAGATGTGATTCGGTTGATGACCTTAAATCTGGACATGCTGAATACAATGGATGATACGCGACCTATATTTAACCGTATTTCCTCAAAAATTATGCATTTGTTAAATGCCAATACCCAAAGCGGGGCACGTAAAAATATATCTGCTCACTACGATTTGGGTAATGATTTTTTCGCTTTGTTCCTAGATCCTACCATGATGTACTCATCGGCAATATTTCCATCAAAAGATGCCAGTCTTGAACAAGCCTCAATATTTAAGTTGGATAATATTTGCCGAAAGCTGCGTCTGTGTGAAGATGATCATTTGATAGAAATAGGGACAGGTTGGGGCGGTTTAGCTATTTATGCTGCTAAACATTATGGTTGCAGAGTGACTACCACTACCATTTCTCAACAACAATATGATTATGCCTCTACAGTCGTTAAGCGCGAGGGTCTGGAAAATAAAATTACCTTGTTACTGGAAGATTACCGCGATTTAACAGGCCAGTACGATAAACTGGTTTCCATCGAAATGATTGAGGCGGTTGGTCATGAGTACTATGACAACTACTTTGCAAAATGCTCCAGCCTACTAAAAGATGATGGTTTAATGCTTATTCAGGCCATCACCATCACTGATCAACGCTATCAGCAAGCCAAGCGTTCCGTTGATTTTATTCAGCGTTATATTTTCCCCGGCGGTTGTTTGCCCTCTAATGAAATCATTGCTCAGTGCGTGTCACGCAATACCGATATGATGATCGTTAATCTGCATGATATTGGTTTCGACTATGCTAAAACCTTGGCCGAGTGGCGCAAACGTTTTCATGCTAATCTCGATACCGTTAAAAGTATGGGCTTTGATGATGTGTTCTGCCGTATGTGGGAATTTTATCTTTGCTACTGCGAGGGAGGCTTTGCCGAGCGTGCTATCAGTGCCTCGCAAATCGTTTTTGCAAAACCGAGAGCTAGAGAGATTGCCCCCATTCATTAAGAGCGATATCAATAGCAAGCTATTAAATGCTGTGCTGTTTCAGTTAGGCTGGTTTGCCTGTGTTTTAGGTGGTGATGTTATCGCTTTTGCAGTGACAGTATCCATTCTCTGCATCCATAAAGCCTTGTTTGTCGATAAACGTTTTGAATGGTCTTTTATTGCTGCTGTTGCACTGGCAGGTTTTATTATCGATAACAGCTTGGCTTGGCTTGGTGTATTTACTTTCCAATCGCCTTCATTACTATTGATGCCGTTTTGGATGATGTGTATTTGGCTGTTGTTTGCTATGACTCTCAATCACAGCTTGATTTGGTTAAAAGACCGTTTATGGTTGGCATCGGTGCTAGGTGCCATCTCTGGCCCAATGGCCTATTTTGCCGGTAGTAAACTGGCTAATGTCGCCTTATCAACGCCGCCAACATTTTCACTGTTGTCTATCAGTGTTTGTTGGGCCGTTTTATTACCTGTCTTTTTTGTTTTTATTCGTTATCAAGAAGCGACGCGGTAACCATGTTTATCCGCCAGATATTAGGCTTGGCTTCTTTGCTGATGACGTCCATCGTCTATGCAGACAAATTAGTGATTATCGGTGATGCTTATGCGCTGAATACCGGCCAGTTACTTTATCAGGAATTTCACTATTATTCCGAAGATGGGCTAGATCATCATGTGGTTTATATCAGTCCTGAAAAAACCAAAATTGCCGAGAAATTCCTCAATTATAGATCGGGTAAAGCCAGCCCAGAAGTCAATCATCAGGCCTGGGTCTATGCCGAAAAATTTCAAATAACCAGGGCCGGTAAGCAATGGTTTTTGGCTTATACCGATAATGAAAACAGACAGAGTAAAACGACGCTAGTTGCTACTCGACCGTTGGTGATTGATGCCGGTTTTGACCATTATATACGTCAACAGTGGTCGTCTTTGCTAACCGGCTCCAGTATGAAATTTGATTTTCCTGCGCCGTCACGTTTGAGCTTGGTTGGCCTGCTTATCAAGCGCAAGCGCTGCACTGACGATCAACTACAAGCCATCTGTTTTGCCATTAATTCATCCAATTGGTTTATCCGCTTGCTCTTAGATCCGATCGAGTTGAGCTATGATAAAAATACTCGTCAGCTTATTCGTTTTAAGGGTTTGGGTAATATGTTGGATAAATATGGCAACAGTCTGAAGGTGAATATCCGCTATCGCTATCAGGATTTATGCATAGACCAAACAGTCTGTGATCAGGAAGTTATTGCCGAAGATATAGCAACACCCTAGAGTCAATCAATATACCTATATGCAGGGATTGATGCTTTCGCTAGAGTAAAGCAGTGGCTGTCAAATGGTAGCGTTGCCCCGATGGAATATAGTCGCATCTGCCATACCGGTCAGGGAAATTAGTTTTTGGGTTTAGTGCTCAAGGTAATGTGCTTAGGCCCCGCCATGCTCTGTTGACCACTAACCCCGGATGCAATTTGCTCAATAGCACCACCGGCTTTTAAAAAGGCCGCGGTTTGCTCTTCAATTGAAAGCGAGGTTTCACTAGCGTTTGGCTGTTTCTTCTTGACTGCCATGGGATGGGGTGCCTTATTCACGAATGGGTTAGCCATTATACACAAATTATCTGACAGTTGGGCTTGTTGCTGGATTGGGGTGGCTTGGTTGCTCCGGTTGCTCGCAAAAACACTATAGCTACTGTCACTGCAAGCTTGCATTGAACTGGGCGAAGCTTTTCGCTAGAATGCGCGACCCTTCTACTGGTCGTATAGCAACAAATCCTGCCGATTAGAGAGCCAACCCATTCTTGCTGAGCGCTGTTCTTGCAACAGATGCAGGCCTCAGTATCGATTGAGAGTATGAGATGTTTGAGTTTCACCCCAATAAAGTAGCGACCGTAAAAAATGATGTGCTGTCAGGCTTAACAGTGGCCTTGGCGCTGGTGCCGGAGGCTGTTGCTTTTGCGTTTGTGGCAGGTGTTGAGCCCTTGGTCGGGTTATATGCCGCCTTTATGGTGGGTTTGATTACGGCTTGTATTGGTGGTCGTCCGGGTATGATTTCAGGCGCTACCGGTGCGCTGGCGGTAGTGATGGTCACGCTGGTGGCCGACCATGGTGTCGAATATTTGTTTGCTACCGTGGTTTTGATGGGTCTTTTGCAAATACTAGCCGGTATGTTTCGGCTGGGTAAATTTATCCGCATGGTGCCGCATCCGGTTATGCTGGGTTTTGTTAATGGCTTGGCGATTGTTATCTTTCTGGCGCAATTGGGTCAGTTTGGTGTTGCTGGTGAGCCGGGCTGGTTAAGTGGTACCTATATGGAAGGCACCATTGTTGATGTCGCTTGGCTGGAAGGGCAGCAACTCTACATGTTGTTAGGTCTAGTGACCATTACCATGCTAATAATCCACTTTCTGCCTCGCTTCACTACGGCGGTACCTTCTTCGTTGGTGGCCATTGTGGCGGTGACTTTGTTGGTATTTGGTTTTGATTTAAATACCCGCGTTGTGGGTGATGTGGCCTCTATTAAAGGTGGCCTACCCAGTTTGCATATTCCTTCAGTACCATTTAGTTTCGAGACGTTGTGGATTATCCTGCCTTACTCTGTGATTCTCGCCACCATCGGTTTGATTGAATCTTTACTGACGTTGCGCTTAGTCGATGAAATTACCGAATCCCGTGGTCGCGGCAATAAAGAATGTATTGGTCAAGGTGTGGCTAATACCGTTACTGGTATGTTTGGTGGTATGGGCGGTTGTGCGATGATTGGTCAGAGCATGATTAATGTGAACTCCGGTGGTCGAGGTCGTCTTTCAGGTATTACTGCGGCATTGTCTTTGCTGGTATTTATCCTAGTGGGCTCGGCCCTGATTGAGAAAATTCCTTTGGCGGCATTAATTGGCGTAATGTTTATTGTCGTGATTGGTACTTTTGAATGGAGTAGCTTTCGGATTTTGCGCAAAATACCCCGCAGTGATGCTTTGGTTTTGATTACCGTATCGGGTGTTACAGTAGCAACGGATTTGGCGGTAGCGGTTGTCGTCGGTGTGATTGTTTCTGCATTGGTCTTTGCTTGGGATCATGCCAAGCATATTCGTATTGACGCCAAAGAAGATCATAAAGGTTCAACGGTTTATGCTGTTACCGGCCCGCTGTTTTTTGGCTCGGTAACCTCTTTTCTTGAGCGTTTTGATCCCAGTACTGATAATGACGATGTGGTTATTGATTTTGCTCGCTCACGGGTGGCCGATCATTCAGGTCTTGAAGCGATAGATACCCTTGCTGATCGTTATCTTAATGCCGGCAAAACCCTGCATCTGGTTCACCTCAGTGAAGAATGTCGCCGCTTACTAAAAAAAGCGGGCAATATGGTGGAAGTGAATGTGATTGAAGATCCTAAATATTTTGTTGCTGAAGATTCGTTGGCTTAATCATCCTAAAAGATAGAGAAACTAGCGCGGTTAAAAATACAGACATATTAGGTATTCGCTTAACAACTGATGCATAATATCAACCATTCTCTGAGCTGGAATGATTATGTTGCTACTGATTCTCTATGTCATTATTGCCGTTGGTTTTTCTTTTCTGTGTTCGGTCGCCGAAGCGGTATTGCTCAGTGTTAACAACCCCTACATAGCGCTGCTGGAACAGGATGACAAGCCTTCAGGCAAGGTGCTGCGTGAGCTTAAAGATGATATTAACAAACCGCTGGCAGTTATCCTCAGTCTGAATACCATTGCCCATACTGTCGGCGCTGCCGGTGTCGGTGCACAGGCGGCTGCGTTATTTGGCAGTGTTTATGTGGGGGCAGTATCGGCGGTCTTGACGCTGGTAATTTTAATCTTCTCGGAAATTATTCCCAAAGCTCTAGGTGCAAACTACTGGCGGCAGCTAGCGCCATTAACGGGCTTCTGTCTCAAGTACCTAATCAAAATTCTCTATCCCTTTGTCTGGATGTCCGAGACATTGATGAAAATTCTTCCCTTTAAACCCACCCTGCATGGTTTTAATCGCCAAGAATTTGCCGCCATGGCCGTGCAGGGTGAACAGGAGGGCAAGCTAGAAGCGCAGGAATTAAATGTGCTGAAAAACCTGCTGTTGTTGCGGGATATGCAAGTGAAGCATGTTATGACGCCAAGATCTGTGGTGTCTAGCTTTGCGGAAACAAAAACCATTGATGATTTTTTGGGTCGCCATACCGAAAAACATTTCTCACGGATACCGCTTACCGAGGAAGACAACCCCGACGTAGTCACCGGTTTTGTGCTGTTAACCGATATGCTACTTGAACAAGCCAAGGGGCACGGTGCGTATCCTCTGCATAAATTGCGTCGTGATCTTCCAGCATTGATTGATGGTATTAGTCTATCCCGGGCGCTGGAAATACTATTAGAAAATAATACCCCGATCATGTTAGTGGTCGATGAATATGGCGTTATGCAAGGCATAATGACATTAGAAGATTTGTTGGAAACCTTGATTGGCCATGAGATCGTTGATGAAAGCGATGTCATTGTTGATATGCAAAAGCTGGCTCGACATCTGGCGAAACGACGCAAGAAAAAACTGGGGTTGAAATCAGAGGATGATTAACGCCGTTAAAGCCGCCGCTGATGCTGATCGACAATTTAATTCGGGCTGTCTTGGTTTGTAAATTAGTTTATTCTTGTGGCATGGCTAATAACCAGTAGGGAAATAACCAGCAGGAAAATAACCAGCAGGAAAATAAACATAATGATTGATCAGTCCAATACAAGAGCCTCTAACACCACCTCGCGCCGCCTGATTGTCGGTATTTCTGGCGCATCAGGGATTGTTTACGGCGTAAGAATGCTGCAAATGCTGCAGGCTACCGATATTGAAACCCACCTAGTGATCAGTAAGTCAGCCGAACTGACGCTGGGCTATGAAATGGATCTCAAAGTAAAAGATCTGCACGCCTTGGCAGATCAAGTGCATTCGGTAAAGAATGTGGGCGCATCTATTTCCAGCGGCTCTTTTCCTACTATGGGTATGGTGATTGCACCATGCTCGGTACGCAGTATGTCAGAGATTGCCTCCGGTATTACCTCTACCTTATTAACTCGCGCTGCAGATGTGATTTTAAAAGAGCGCCGCAAGTTGGTGCTGATGGTCAGAGAAACACCGTTGCATACAGGACATTTGCGTACCATGACCTCGTTATCTGAGATGGGGGCGATTATTGCCCCACCGTTGCCAGCTTTTTACAATCAGCCTGAATCTATCGATGATATCGTCGACCACAGCGTGGGTCGGGTATTGGATTTATTTGATATTGATACCGGTATGGTTAAGCGCTGGGGCGTGACGGTTCCCCTGGACTAATAATAAAAAACGATTGTTAACGAGCTAAACAATTACGTCCATTTTGCTTGGCTTTATATAAGGCCTTGTCTGCAGCTTGCAGTACCTGTTTGGCGTTGGCCAGCTTTTCTGTTTTTTCTGCAATACCAATACTCACAGTTACCGAGACAGAATTTTGGTTGCGTTTTCGGCCGCGTTGCGACGCGCCTTTTTTGCGATTTTTTGGCCGAGTATTTTTATCCCGCAAAGTAATATTGTAATCGGCAATGGCTGTTCTAATCGTTTCAAGATATGGCAAGCAGGATTTTAATTCTTTGCCGGTGAAAATCACACAAAATTCCTCACCGCCATAGCGATAGGGGACCCCGCCGCCGCTGACTTGAGCAAGATGATTGGCAACAATTTTTAACACATCATCGCCCACATCATGGCCATGGCTGTCATTAAACTGTTTAAAATGATCAACGTCGACCATAGCAATGCAATACTGTCTGCCAAGCCCCCGCAGCTTTTCATTAAAGGCTCTTCGCCCTAGTAAACCTGTTAGGTCATCTCGATAGGCCATTTCAAAAGAGCTGCGCAATAAACTAATCATCAGAATCAAACCACAGCCGGAAAATAAGATGCTGGAAATTAACGGTTGATCGAAGCCAACGAAAGTGGCAAAAACAAAAATAATACAAGCACAAAAAGCCGCCTCGGCTTCACTATTGCGAAACAGCAATATGATTAAACCCAGCAGCAGTGATAACAAAAAACCAAAGCTGGCATAAATAGATAAGACATAATGGCCAAACGGCCTAATCGCAAACAAATTCGTCAATGCGGCTAACTGCTCCTCGCTATACTGCTGGCTGACGGTATAGGTTGCGATCACAAATAATGGGGTAATAGATAGAGGCAGCAAACCATAGACATTCCACAGACCGCGCTCTGGTAAAACCGTTAGGAATAAGAGCCCCAGCGGCAAAAGCAGGCTAAGAGCGGTATAAAAGTAAAAAGGGTGCAGTTCGACCAAGGACGTTTGTAAGTGAGCTTGGATTAGCCAATAGGCGCCACTTAATAACAGTGCTGCAGAAAAAAAGCGTGAACGATTAAAATAATGAGCCAGTCCCAACACTAGCGCAAACACCGCATAGGGTAATAAGCTTAGTAACAACAAATAATGATTATTAAGAAGCGTTGCTTTGCCTAGCGCATAAAAAGACAGAGCCAAGATCAGTAATGGAAAAATCAGGCGTAATAATGGTTTTAGCGTCAGAGGCATTAACGTCAGCGATCAATATGGTAGCGAGCTCGCTACTAGGTTAAATAATCAGTTACAGGCCAAGTATAGTTGAAATGTCATTATATCGAGCAGTTTTCTACCATTGAAAAAATAAGCTGACATACCCCATTGGATTAACTCCTTGATTTGCAATCCACGTCAAACAATTTAACGTACACTGAACTGAAACCTTGCTATGGGTAAATTCTATGCGCTTGACCTCCAATGACTTTCAGGCAATGGGTAGCCGCTATCTCGCGACCCTGGCAAACTCCCTGAGTGGTTATAAGCCGGCAAATTTGATTGGCAGCTGTGATGCGGCTGGGCAGACTAACTTGGCCATTATGAGCTCAGTTGTCCACTTGGGTTCCAGTCCGCTGCTGCTCGGTCTTATTATACGACCGGACTCGGTGGAGCGGCACACACTGCGCAATATATTGTCTACTGGTTTCTATACGATTAATCATGTTACTGAGCCCATGATCGAAGCAGCCCATCAGACGGCCGCGCGTTATCCGCAGAATGTTTCAGAGTTTGATGCCACAGGCTTGAGCACAGCATGGGACAAAAGTTTTGCCGCACCGTTTGTCGCCCAGTCGCCATTGCGATTAGGCCTGAAATTGCGCCAGCATCAGCATTTGGCTATCAACGACACCAATTTAGTGATCGGTGAAGTTGTATTGGCTTTTATACCTGAAGATACTGTATCCGATGAAGGTGTGCTTGATATCAATGCGGTCGGCAGCCTGGCGATTAGCGGACTGGATACCTACCATCGGGGACATCGAATTAAACGGATGGCCTATGCAAAACCTGATCATTCACCGCAAGTTATCAGTGATTGAGCCAGTCTTGAGAGCTGGCTGACCGTATGAAAATAAAACAAAATAGCTCCAAGCAACCCAATCCTCAGGGCAAAGGTCTTGTTCCAGTCTTGCAAGCGCTACAGCCTTTACATCAGCTACCAGCCCATGATCGTTCTAGTAAGGTATGGTTACATGACTATCTGGCGGGGGCGCTTATCGTATCGGCCAAATTTTCTTTTAAACCCATCATCAACCAGACGTATTATCTTTACTGGCATGAAGATGAATGGACGCTCTCCATGATCTCGCCGCTGGAGTGGGGTGTTCGGCTGCAAGCCAGTCCTGTGGCAAGCTGTGTTTTGCGAGACGATTATAGCTGGCAATTGTCGCCGCATAATTCAGTTGCCCAGAATCCTGAAGTATTAGCAGCATTGGCCACCTTTCAGGCTGGTTTTGTTGATTTTATTGATACTACAACTCCTTTGGTTGATAAGCTTCCCTTCCATCAGCCTAATCTTCCTTGGTACCCGCGATTAATGGCGTTGGGCTTGGCAAAAACGCTGCAGGGGTCATTGGCTCGGTCCGGTAGCGGCAACCAAAATGGCCAGCATCTGCTGGCTGACGTTTCCCTCTCACAGAATATATTGCTTGAGCAAAATCAGATTTAGCCCTGATGTTTTCTATAAGGTAGATGCGCCCAAGCCACGCTAGAAATTACAGCTGCTCAATATGGTCAATACACCACTGGGCCCGCTCGAGCACTGCCAATTGCGCTGGCTTTTCTTGTTTGTCCCACTGACGATAGACCATGCCAATACGCGGATTTTTTTCAAACTGTGAGCGATGTCGAATCATAAACCCCCAATATAAGCTATTAAACGGGCAAGCATTATTCGTGGTTTTTTCTTTAATCTGATAGTGACAGGTTTTGCAATAATCACTCATTTTATTAATATAATTGCCACCAGCGCTATAGGGTTTTGTAGCTACCAGCCCGCCATCGGCAAACTGACTCATGCCCCGAGTATTGGGCATTTCTACCCATTCCAGCGCATCAATATAAATACCCAGATACCATTCATCGACTTGATCGGGGTCAATGCCGGTTAACAGGCAGAAGTTGCCGGTGACCATTAAGCGCTGTATATGATGCGCATAGGCATAATCCAATGATTGTTTAATCGACTGCTGCATGCAGTTCATTTTGGTATTGGCGGTCCAAAAATACGCTGGCAATGTTTGCTGGTTGCCAAAAAAATTCATGTTTTGGTAATCGGGCATATTGGTCCAATATAGCCCGCGAATATATTCACGCCAACCCAGTATTTGTCGAACAAAGCCTTCTATTTGGGCTAGATTAATAGCGCCATCTGAGCGCTCGAAATAGCTCATCGCTTCATTGATAACGTGCAAGGGGTCTAACATTTTGCTGTTTAAAGCAAAGGATAAGCGTGAGTGATACAAACTCCACTGATGCGGGCTATTTTCGGTCATAGCATCCTGAAAACGACCAAAGAGAGGCAGGCATTGCTGGCAGAAAAAGCCAAGTAACTGTAAAGCTTCTTTGCGATTGGTTGGCCATAGTAAATCTTGTGTTGCCTTGCCAATATAATCGATTCTGTGGCGATCAATGCGCTCCAAAATAGTGTTGACGTTACGAGAAAAAAGTAGAGGTTCAGGAATCTTATCGATATCCTGAGGTTTAAATTTTTTTCTATTATCGCTATCGTAATTCCAACGTCCGCCTAAAGGTTTGCCTTCCTGCATCAGTACATCAAACTGTTGGCGAATTTTTCGATAGAAAAATTCCATCTTATGATGTTTTCCTTGTTGAAAATGCTGGCCAATATTTTCAAATTTCAATAGAAAATGTTCAGTGTCATGCTCATAGAGTGGAATTAAAGGGCCATCTTTATTTTGTAGCTTCATGCTTTGGATTTGTTGCAGCAAGCGATATTCGTCTGGTCTTTGATATTCAAACGATTGAATAGAATAGGTCTTGCAAAGATATTGAATAAGATCGGGTAAGGATAAAAATTCGGCAGTATCATCCAGATCAAGGTATAGCACTTGATGGCTGGCCTTTTGTAAACTTTCTGCAAACTGTTGCATAGCACTAAAAAAAGCGCAGAGCTTTTGAATATGATGTTTGGTATAAGTGGCTTCTTGTTTTAGCTCAGCGATAACATATAAAACCGAGTTGTCTTTTTGCTGATACCAGGAATGATTGGCATTGAGTTGATCGCCTAAAATAAGTCGTAACCTTTTGTAAGTCTTTTTCACTGGTATGCCTTTAGGCGGTGTTTTGAACGACGACAGCGCTGTGAGCAATACTTGACTGAATCCCAATTTTTCTGCCAGCGTTTACGCCAAGTAAAAGATAAACCACAGCAAGGACATATTTTGGTTGGCAAATGGATTTTTTGATGAGCCATTGTTTAATGGCCACTAACGTTGTTTATATTGAGTAGGGCAGTAACCGCGCGAAACTTCAGCTGAACGTCGACTGGTATGCTTTGTTTTTCTACCTGTGACGCGTTTTCGCCATAATTTAAATGATCGCGGGGTTAGGTTGTAACGCATAAGCCTTATCACCGTTGACTCATTGATCGCATAGAGTGTTTCGATGGCTTCAAAGGGCGTCCTGTCCTCCCATGCCATTTCGATAACACGGGAGGTATCTGCTGATGAAAGTTCTCTGGGTAATTGTGTTGCAGCTTTACTCATAAGTTATTTCAATATCACTGTTGCTGCCAATTAACATCAGGGATGCTTATTAAGTGTCAGCAACAATATCCATAACGGCATTACATATTTTTTTAGGCTATTAAAAGTTAGTCTGACCCGAATTGAAGTGGGCTTGCGATCGTTTATGTTTTTTGTGACGCAACTTAATTAGCCATGAGCTGTGATTTTTGTCAGCGTCATAAAACACAGCCGCCGTAAAGAAAAACATCAGTATCAATATAATGTGGCTGGCTAAGCTTATGCCGAAATAAAAAATACTGCCAACATAAATAGCGAAAGCACCACTCCACATTAATGCCAAAATCGTCATGATATACATTCTGCTGGTGGGGTCAGGAATGTGTCTGAGTGGGTTTTTTGATGAATCAAAAATATATTGATAGGCCTCATAAATCCAAAGTCCAAAGTTTTTCATTTCTTATTCTCCGGTTAAATTAGACAGTCATAGCTAATTACGAATGTCTGAGATTTTTGGATCAGAAACGCATATTTTCGGGCTGATCTTCAATCACCAGCTATCAGTTCGGTCCGTAGCCGTGCCCGTAAAGGTAGGCTTTACTGTCTTATGCCAGTTACAAGTGATTGCCTCATACAATCAGTATTGGAGCTATCTGCAGTTATATCCTCAATCTTGGGGGCTATCATGATGGTGCGGGTGTCATGCAGGCGTTTTAGAGCGCTTGGCTGATAAAAAGACAAGAAGATAAGCATAGTTAATGGTCGGTATGGTGGGTGAATTGTCTTTTGGTATTGATCTAAGTGACTAATTAATCTAGAAAATCTTCAGGCGCTTTACAAGGCTTTATATTGTTGGCATTATTTCCGTGTAAAAACGTAGTACAAAAATTATAATAATTTAACTCTCTGGTTTGATGAAGATCATCAAATATCCTCGCGATAGATTTATGGATGAATCTCTCTGGGGAAAGAATAAATATGATAAAAATACTATTAGTTTTTCTCTCTGCCACGTTACTGTCATCACTTGCCAACGCCTATGCTGTTGCCGGGCCGGGTATTAAATGGGGGGCATATGCTTTAGGTACTCCTGGCGGCAACGTCACTTGGAGTTTATTGAGTGCACCGATGGATTGTGCCCATAGTAGCGAAATCGGCAATGGTGCACCGCTGACTTGCGTGTCTCTGGATAACTATATGCCCGCTGGTTACGTCAGTGAGATAGAGCGCGCTTTTGATACCTGGTCAGATGTGGCTGATATCAATTTTATTCAAGTTCCCGACAGCAATGAAGCCTATAATCAGTTCAATCCCTCTGTTGATATTCGCATTGCCGGCCATATTTTTGACGGGGCTAATGGAGCATTGGCTCATGCCTACTATCCCACAACGGCATGGTGGGGCATAGCGGGTGATATCCATTTCGACATTGATGATACATGGTCAATTGGTGGCGTTGGCGGTTATGATATTTATAGTGTGGCGCTGCACGAAATTGGCCATGCTATGGGCATTGGTCACAGTGATATTAGCAGTGACGTTATGGCGCCATACTATAACGGCGCCATCACTGGTTTAAAAAGCGGGGATATCGCTGCTGCTCA
>NZ_CAXAHB010000010.1:0-35034 GCF_963968385.1 uncultured Oceanicoccus sp. | reverse complement strand
TAGCGATAAATTATTGAGAATTTAACCATGACAGAACAAATTAATCAGGCCGTCAGTCGAGAATACGAGGCAGGTTTCGTTTCCGATATCGAGTCTGAAACCTTTGAGCCCGGTCTTGATGAAGATGTTATTCGCCGTATTTCAGCGATGAAAAATGAGCCGGAGTGGATGTTGCAATGGCGTTTAGATGCCTTCGCATTATGGCAAACCATGGAGGAGCCGGAGTGGGCTCATGTTCATTATCCTGAAATCGATTTTCAGAAAATTTCCTATTACTCTGCACCAAAGAGCATGGCAGATAGACCGAAGTCGCTGGATGAGGTTGATCCGGAATTGCTGGCCACCTATGACAAATTAGGTATTCCCTTGTTAGAGCAGCAGATGTTGGCGGGTGTGGCGGTTGATGCGGTCTTTGATTCGGTATCAGTAGTAACCACCTTTAGAGAGAAACTGGCAGAGTCTGGCGTAATTTTTTGTCCTATCTCAGAAGCAGTTCATGAGTATCCTGAGCTAGTGAAAAGATATCTGGGTAGTGTGGTGCCACAGCGTGATAATTATTATGCCGCGCTAAACTGCGCTGTATTTACCGATGGTTCATTTGTTTATATTCCCAAAGGCGTGCGCTGCCCCATGGAATTATCCACCTATTTTCGTATTAACGAGCAAAACACCGGTCAATTTGAACGTACTTTAATTATTGCGGATGAAGGCAGTCACGTCAGCTACCTCGAAGGTTGTACCGCGCCACAGCGTGATGAAAATCAATTGCATGCAGCGGTGGTTGAGTTAGTGGCTCTGGATGATGCGGAAATCAAATACTCTACCGTACAAAACTGGTACCCAGGCGATGAAAACGGTAAAGGTGGTATCTATAACTTTGTCACCAAGCGAGCCGTTTGTCATACCAGTGCCAAAGTTTCATGGACGCAGGTTGAAACCGGTTCAGCGGTAACGTGGAAATACCCCAGTTGTATTTTGCGCGGCGACAACAGTATTGGTGAATTTTATTCCGTTGCCTTAACGCGCGGTGCCCAGCAAGCCGATACCGGTACCAAAATGATTCATCTGGGTAAAAACACCAAATCCACTATTATCTCCAAAGGGATATCGGCAGGGCGCAGTAATAACAGTTACCGTGGTTTGGTTCGCATGGGCCCTCGCGCTGATGGCGCACGTAATTTTACCCAATGTGATTCGTTATTGATCGGCGATCAATGTGGCGCTCATACCTTCCCCTATGTGGAAAGCAAAAACCCTGCTGCCATTGTGGAGCATGAAGCGACCACCTCAAAAGTTTCAGACGATCAAATGTTTTTATGTCAGCAGCGCGGTCTGGATCCAGAAAAAGCGGTGTCGATGATTGTGAATGGCTTTTGCAAAGAAGTGTTCAAAGAATTACCGATGGAATTTGCCGTGGAAGCAGGCAAGTTATTAGAGATTAGTTTAGAAGGTTCAGTGGGATAAAATATGTTGTCAGTTACAAATTTGCAGGCCAGCGTCGAAGACAAAGCAATATTAAAAGGCCTTGACCTGATAGTTAAACCTGGTGAGGTTCACGCTATTATGGGGCCTAACGGTGCCGGAAAAAGCACCATGGGCTATGTTATGTCCGGTCGTGAGGGTTATGAGGTCAGCGCAGGCTCGGTCATGCTCGATGGTGTTGAGTTGTTGGAGATGGAGGCAGAAGAACGCGCCCGTGCTGGTTTGTTTTTGGCCTTCCAGTATCCCGTTGAGATTCCCGGTGTGAGTAATTTGGAGTTCTTAAAAGCAGCGGTCGATGCTCAGCGCGAAGCTCTTGGTGAAGAAGTAATTAGCTCTAAAGACTTTCTAAAAATGGCGCGCGAGGCCTGTCAACAGGTTCGCCTCGCTCCCGAATTTTTAAAGCGCGGTGTCAACGAAGGTTTCTCCGGCGGTGAAAAGAAACGCAACGAGATTATGCAGATGCTATTGCTAAAGCCCAAGCTATGTATTCTCGATGAATCTGATTCCGGTCTGGATATTGACGCATTACAAGTCGTGGCCGAAGGGGTTAATAGCCAGCGTTCTGCTGATCGCAGCTTTATCGTTATTACTCATTACCAGCGTTTGCTCGATTATATTAAACCGGATTTTGTCCATGTATTGTCTGATGGCAAGATTGTTAAAAGTGGTGATGCTAGTTTGGCTGTCGAGTTGGAGCAGCAGGGTTACTCGTGGTTGACCGAGCAGCGGGAGTCCTCTGCATGAGTCACTGGTTAAACAGAGCCGTTAGTCGTGCTGAACAGGTTAGTGATTGGTTGTCACCTCAGCGACAAATCTCCCTGGCATTATTGCGTGAAGCGCAGTGGCCAACACGAAAAACAGAAGCGTGGAAATATACCCCGGTTCATCTATTGGCGGATGCCGATTTTGCCACTGCAGCGAATAGTGAATTATCAACAGCAGAAACGATTAATGGTCTTAATAGTATTGAGCTGGTTTTTACCGACGGAGTTTTGCAATCGGATTTATCGCAGCTACCAGCGGGCTTGACGATTGTTTCGCTAGCCGATGCCTCATCAGAAACCCGGCAATGGGCCGCTAACACTTTTACTGCAGCAAAACCGGCCAAGCATCTATTTGGTTTGGTCAATGATGTGCTGGCCACTGCCGGTGTCATTATTGATGTGGCAGAAGGTGTCAGCATTGAGCCGGTTATTAGAATCGTGCATCGTGTTAGCAAGGGTTGTGAAGCCCATAACCGCATTTTGGTTCGTATCGCTAAACATGCGTCGCTTACCGTTGTTGAAGATTTTTCCGGTGCAGAAAAAAGTTTTAATACCGGCTTTGCAGAATATATGCTAGCCGAATCAGCCGCGCTTGAGCATTATCGTTTTGCCCTGCAAACCGGTGCGGCCCTAAGTATTGGCGGTAGTCATTTTAATCTGGCCGATAAGGCTCAACTTAACAGTACGCTGGTCGGTTTTGGTAGTGCGTTATCCCGTTTGGATGTTGATGTGAATCATACGGGTGAACACGCCTTCGCCAAGCTTAATGCTATTTATTTATTGGATGGCAATGAGTTATTTGATCTGCACAGCACCATCGAGCATATAAAGCCAAACGGTACTAGCGAAGAAAATGTTCGCGGTATTGCGGCGGATCACTCCCGTGCCGTATTTAACGGTCGTATTCATATTCATCGCGACGCGCAAAAAACGCTGGCTGAACTCAATAATCGCAATCTGTTAATGTCCAGAAATGCGGAAATTAATACCAAGCCTGAGCTGGAAATTTACGCTGATGATGTCCGTTGTGCCCACGGTGCCACCATTGCCGAAATGGACAAAAAGGCACTGTATTACTTGCAGTCCCGCGGTATTAGCAAAACCCAGGCACAAATTATGTTGAACTTTGGTTTTATTAATGAGTTGGTCGATCAAATGCCTAATCAAATATTGGCAGAGTGGTTGCGTCCACAGTTGCGGCAACGTTTTGCCAATATGGAAGTGACCTCATGAGTAGTCTGGCCAAACAAGCGGGTGCAGTGTTCGATGTGGGGGCTATCCGCCAGCAGTTTCCTATTTTATCGCGCCAGATCGACGGTAAACCATTGGTGTATTTGGATAATGCCGCCACCACACAAAAGCCGCAATGTGTGATTGATGCTTTGGTTGATTATTACGCCACCTGTAATGCCAATGTACACCGCGGAGCTCATCAGTTGGCCGATGAAGCGACTCGTCGCTATGAAGGCGCCCGTGATACGGTGGCAGAATTTATTAATGCCAATTCGCGCAATGAAGTGATTTGGACCAGCGGTACCACAGAATCGATTAATATAGTGGCTAAAGGTTTAGCTCAGTTGCTAAGCAGTGATGATGAAGTGCTGGTAACCGAAATGGAGCACCATGCTAATCTGGTCACTTGGCAGCAAGCTTGTAAACAGGTCGGTGCAAAATTGGTGGTAGCACCAATTAAAGAGACTGGTGAGTTAGATCTTGAGCAATTTTCTGCTTTATTAAATTCGCGTACCAAATTAGTTGCCTTCCCCCATATTTCTAATGCGCTGGGAACAGTGAATCCCATTGCCGAATTAACAGCGCAAGCCAAGGCCGTCGATGCTTGGGTATTAATCGATGGTGCGCAGGGTATTGCCCATGGTTCAGTCGATGTGCAGGCGCTGGCTTGTGATTTTTATGTATTTTCCGGTCATAAGCTGTTTGGTCCAACCGGTATTGGTGTGCTTTGGGGTAGGCAAGATTTACTTGCCGAATGGCCGGTTTGGCAAACTGGCGGTGAGATGATTTCAGAAGTCACTTATCAAGATGCTGTTTGGAATGTATTGCCTTATAGAATGGAAGCCGGTACGCCCGATATTTCTGGTGCCATTGCTTTAGCAGCCGCTATTCGATGGTTTGCTGGGCTGGATATACAGGCAGTGCAAGTTCATGAGGCCGCATTGCTAGAGGCTGCTACGCGGCAAGCTGAAGCCTTTGATGGCTTGACGATTGTAGGTACAGCTGCCGATAAAGTAGGGGTGTTAAGTTTTGTGATGGATGCAGGTCATCCTGCTGATATAGGGTTTTTGCTGGATCGGCAGGGCATAGCAATCCGCACGGGTCACCACTGTGCAGAACCGTTAATGGATCGCCTCGGTGTGCCAGGTACCGCTCGTGCATCCTTCTCACTTTATAATACGCTGGAAGAAGTGGATGCTTTATTTGCAGCCTTAAGCAAAGTTAAAACCATGCTAGCATAAGCATATTGCAGGAGAATTTATGTCAGTTAGTAGTTTTGATCCCAATGCCGAAGCGGTCACAATGACCGACACAGCGCTGCGTCATTTCGAACGCGCTGTAGGCCCGGCCAAAGATAAATTGGTGCGTTTAAGCACCAAGGAAAGTGGTTGTACCGGTTATGCCTATGTGCTCGATCTGGTTGATGCCAGTCAGCCTGATGATGTCATTTTGCATCCCAGCGACAAAGTGACCTTGGCTGTCGCTCCTGATGCCGTCACCATATTGCGTGGTACTGAAATTGATTATGTCAGTGAGGGCGTCAATAGCGTGGTGAAATTTAATAACCCTAACGTTATTGCTGAGTGTGGCTGCGGCGAAAGCTTTAGCGTGGTCGAATAGTTTTATCACAAAAGTTTAATAACTAGAGTTTAATCATGCAGCAATCTATGGTCGTCACCAACCGTGACTGTCCCGCGCGTCGAGTCCCATCCGGTGAGCCTGCCATTATTCCTAAAGGTCAGTTTGTCACTATCAATCAGGATCTGGGTGGTAATTATACCGTGACCTATCAGGGTAATATGCTGCGCATCGATGGCACCGATGCGGATGCTATTGGCCGCGAAGTCGAGGTGCTCGAATTCGCCGATGATGGCAGTGGCCAAATTAGTGAACAGCAGGTTTGGGAAGCCTTGGATAGTATTTTTGATCCCGAAATCCCCATTAGTTTAGTGTCATTGGGTCTGATTTATCGTGTTGATATCGATCAGGTGACAGCGACTGTAGCCATCACCATGACCCTCACAGCGCCTGGTTGTGGTATGGGGCCAGTACTAGTTAGCGATGTTGAATACCGTACCGCCAAAGTTCCCAATGTGGCTAAGGTCAAGGTCGAACTGGTATTTGACCCGCCTTGGTCACGGGAGATGATGAGTGAGGAAGCCCAGCTGGAAGCGGGATTGTTTTTCTAGAGACTTTTCTCCACAATGCGCTCCCTGAACAATAAGCACTGATAATAGGCACTGACAGGCATACTATGAGTTTGGCAACCACCGATGAAATCGTCGACGATCTAGCCTTTTTTGACGATTGGGAAGATCGTTATAAATATATCATCGATCTAGGTAAGGATTTGCCGGCCATGGATCAGTCTTTGCGAACACCGGAGCGGCTGGTCAAAGGCTGTCAAAGCAATGTTTGGTTGGATGTTCGGTCCTCTGAATTTGCACTCAGTTTCACCGTCGATAGCGATGCTTATATCGTCCGAGGCTTACTGGCTTTGGTTATGGCGGCCTATAATGACAAAAGTGCTGCCGACATCATCGCTTTTGATATTGATGGTTATTTCCAGCAGCTGGATTTAGAGCGTCATTTAAGTCCAACTCGAGGCAATGGTCTGAAGGCGATAGTGGCCACCATTCAAGCGATAGCCAAGGCGGCTTAGCTGTCTCAAAACCAGCCCCGCAATAGTGATAACCAACGGTAAATAATCCTCCCTAAGCACGCATTATTGATACTATTTCCCTGTAAACCCACGTATAATTTGCGCTTCAAAATTTTGGTATTGGGTGCAAGCCTGATTTTCTTGTTATTTGATGCCGGTCACCCGATTGGCATGCCACATTGACTACGGAGTCCTGTATGGCTATTGAGCGTACTTTTTCTATTGTAAAACCCGATGCAGTTGCCAAGAATGTTATCGGCGAGATCTACAGCCGATTTGAAAAAAATGGTTTAAGCATCGTGGCTTCTAAAATGGTTCGTCTGAGCCGCGAGCGCGCTGAAGGTTTTTATGCCGAGCACAAAGGACGTCCTTTCTTTCCAGCGTTGATTGAGTTTATGACCTCTGGCCCAGTTATGGTTCAGGTACTGGAAGGCGACAATGCTATCGCTAAAAATCGTGAGTTAATGGGCGCAACTAATCCCCAGGAAGCTGACGCTGGTACTATTAGAGCTGACTTTGCTCAGTCCATTGATGCTAATGCTGTTCACGGTTCTGATGCACCTGAATCAGCTGCTCGCGAAATTGCTTACTTTTTTGCTGCCAGCGATATTTGCGATCGCGGCTAAGTGATAGACCAAAGCGGATAATGCTCGATGACTGATACAGTAGAGCAGCTTGACTTGAAAGCCCCAACAGAAAAAATCAATCTGTTGGGGCTTTCGCGTGAAAAAATGGCAGCATTTTTTCTCTCAATTGGCGAAAAGCCTTTCCGTGCGCAGCAGATATTAAAGTGGATTCACCACCACGGTGTGCATGACTTTGATGAAATGACCAATATCAGCAAAGCCTTGCGTGAGCGTCTAAAAACCACGGCTGAAATTCGCCCCCCCGAAGTGGTTACCGAAAAAACCTCCAAAGATGGTACCCGTAAATGGGCTGTGCGTGTCTCTGGTGGCAGTCTGGTTGAAACGGTACTGATCCCCGACGGTGACCGCGGTACTTTATGCGTTTCTTCGCAGGTGGGTTGCAGTCTCGATTGTAGCTTTTGTTCTACCGGTAAACAGGGTTTCCAGCGCGATCTGACAGCCGCTGAGATTGTAGGCCAAATCTGGTTGGCGATTAAATCCTATGATGCGTTTCCCTCCACCGATAAAAAGGTGGTGACTAATGTGGTGATGATGGGTATGGGGGAGCCGCTGCTTAATTTTGATAATGTTGTCGACGCTATGGATATCATGCTCGATGATTTTGGTTATGGTATTTCCAAGCGTAGAGTGACCTTAAGTACTTCAGGTGTTGTGCCGGCGTTAGACAAGTTGGGGGACGTATCCCAAGTTTCATTGGCAATCTCACTGCATGCGCCCAATGATAAATTACGTGACCAATTAGTCCCTATTAATAAACGTTATCCAATCGCCGAGCTTTTAGCGGCTTGCAATCGCTATTGGGACAAACAAAACGATACGCATCGTGTTACCACCGTAGAGTACACATTGATTGCAGGTATTAACGATAGTCCGGCGCAGGCCAGAGAATTAGTGGCGCTGTTAAAAGATTTTCCCTGCAAAATAAACCTGATTCCATTTAACCCTTTTTCTTTGTCGGATTATCGTCGTCCTAGCAAAAATGCGGTTAATCGATTTTGGCAGATTCTTAGCGATTCCGATATCGTTACCACTGTGCGCAGTACCCGCGGTGATGATATTGATGCCGCTTGCGGGCAATTGGTGGGGCAGGTAGCCGATCGCACCAAACGTAGCGAAAGACACAAGGCAAACTATACTGATACTCAAATATTGAATGTTCGCTAACCGAGTTAAACTAGCAGGACGATTTTCATGGCTTTATCAATAGCTCGCAGGTTTAACGTTTTCTTTCTGATGGCGTTTATGGTCTCAGTGTTGGCTGCTTGTGTGACTACCGAGCGCGGCGGTATAGCTAGCAAAGCCGACCAAGCGCAGGTTTTAGAGACGGCTTTATTGTCGGCGCGTCACTATGTTCATATCGGTAATTGGCAGGCGGCTAAACGTCATTTAAAAACGGCCATAGAGATAGATGATAGCTCTGCAGAGGTTTATGAAGCCATGGCACTGGTTTATCAAAATACCGGTGAGTTTGAGTTTGCGGAACAAAACTATAAAAAATCCATCAACATCGATAACGGATTCTCGCGGGTTAGAAATAACTATGCAGCCTTTCTTTATCAGCAACAGCGTTATGAAGAAGCTGTTAAGCAATTAGTGCGGGTTGTTGCCGATACTTTTTACAATAAGCGTTCCAATGCCTATATTAACTTGGGTCAATCGTATCTGCAGTTAGCAAAGTTGCCGGAGGCTGAGCAGGCATTTTATCAGGCGCACTTAATGGCCAGTAGCAATCTAGCTTTGCTGTTTCAATTGGCAGAGGTCAATTACCGTCTGGAGCATTTTTCCCAATCTCAAAAATACTACGATGCTTATCATTCGCAGGTGAAACAGCAATCTGCACCCTCATTATGGCTGGGTATCCGTTTAGCGGATAAATTTGGCGACAATAACGCTATCTCCAGTTACACATTGGCACTAAAGAATTTATACCCCGAATCAAAAGAATATCTGCAATATCGGGAAATATTTAATAATGACTGATCAGTTACCAGAGAATTCAGACGAGTCATCAACTCAAGGCCCCGGTAATCTACTTATCAGTGCCAGAGAGGCGCTCGGTTTAACGACACGACAAGTGGCCGATCAATTACATTTGTTGCCGCGTCAGGTTGAAGCCCTAGAAGCTAATGACTATGAGCAGTTTAACGGTGAAATTTTTATTAAAGGTTATCTCAGGTCCTATTCGACACTGTTGGGTATGGATTCTGAGCTGTTGATACAGTCTTTTATCGATAGTCGTCCTGAGATTATCAAACCTATTCCAACTGCCAACCGAAGTTCACAAATACAGCGGCCGGCAAAAGGGTATAGCGTTCAGTATTGGAGTCTGGTTGCAGCGATTATTGTGATTGCTGTGCTATGGATTGTCAGTTCAGGCGATAATGATGATAGTGCGATGGTTGCCGATAGTCCGGAAATTGTGGTTGATAAAAATATTAATCTTGTTTCTGAGGTGACAACGGATATTGTTGCAATATCTGGGGTGGTGGTTGAAAGTGAGTCAATAGAGCCATCGCTGGTGGAAGCTGACATGATCGAACCAGCTAAAGCGGCTGTTGTCGAAGCTGAGGCTAAGTCAGAAGGCGCTGCTGCCTTAGAGGAGATAACCGCAGATATCTTGAGTTTTTCTTTTGCTCAGGATTGTTGGGTAGAGGTCAAAGATAATAGTGGAACATTGATTTTCGCTGATTTGCGCAAAGCCAATTCTACTTTGCAATTAAGCGGTAATGGTCCTTTTGATATACTGTTGGGCTATGCAGCGGGTGTTACACTGACTTACAACAGTGAGCCAATCAACGTTGTGGTTAATCGCACCAATGATTTAGCCCGTTTAACCGTGGGCATGCCGAAAATATAGAGTCAGGTTAAAAACGTTATGCAAATGGAATCACCCATTAAACGAAGAAAAACTCGCCAGATTATGGTGGGTGATGTGGCTGTGGGTGGCGATGCTCCGATCTCCGTGCAAAGCATGACTAATACTGATACCTGCGATGTGGCGGCAACCGTGGCACAAATTAAACGTCTGGAGGCTGCTTGTGCCGATATTGTGCGTGTTTCAGTGCCTACCATGGATGCCGCGGAGGCGTTTAAAAAAATTCGCCAGCAAGTGAATGTGCCACTGGTGGCGGATATCCACTTTGATTACAAAATCGCTTTAAAAGTTGCCGAATATGGTGTTGATTGTCTGCGTATTAATCCGGGTAATATCGGTCGTGACGATAAAGTGCGCGCGGTTATCGACACAGCGCGAGATAAAAACATCCCACTTCGCATTGGCGTAAATGCCGGTTCTTTAGAAAAGGAGCTGCAACGTAAATACGGTGAACCCACTCCTGATGCTTTGGTTGAATCCGCCATGCGCCATGTCGATATTCTGGACAGCTTGGATTTTCAGGATTTTAAATTGAGCGTTAAAGCCTCGGATGTATTTATGGCGGTAGCGGCCTACCGGAAAATTTCACAACAAATTGATCAGCCTTTGCATTTGGGTATTACCGAGGCAGGGGGTATCCGTGGCGGCACCGTTAAATCATCGGTTGGTTTAGGTATGTTATTAATGGATGGTATTGGCGATACCATCCGTATTTCGTTAGCAGCAGACCCGGTAGAAGAGGTTAAAGTTGGCTATGAAATTCTAAAAAGTCTAAAGCTGCGCTCTAAAGGCATTAACTTTATCGCCTGCCCAAGTTGTTCGCGACAAAACTTTGATGTGGTTAAGACCATGAATGAACTAGAAAGTCGGGTAGAAGATATTACCACGCCGTTAGATGTGGCGGTTATCGGCTGTATTGTTAACGGCCCTGGTGAAGCCAAAGAGGCGGATATTGGTTTAACCGGTGGTACACCCAAGCATTTAATTTATGTGGATGGTGAAAAAGATCATAAAATCGAAAAAGACAGTTTAGTCGATCATTTGGAAGCTATGATTCGAGAAAAAGTGGCAGCCAAGCAGCAAGCCGAACAGGACCTGATTGCAAAAGAAGCCTGATTAACCTATTAAACAGCGGAAAATACTTTGACAAAAATTCAATCCATACGCGGCATGAACGATTTACTGCCAGCCAACTCTGGCTTATGGCAATACCTTGAAGCCATCGTCGGCGATGTATTAACCCGTTACGGCTATCAAGAAATTCGCTTTCCTATTCTTGAGCAAACTGAATTGTTTAAGCGCTCAATCGGTGAAGTGACTGATATTGTTGAAAAAGAAATGTATACCTTTAAAGACCGCAATGATGAAAGTCTCACCATGCGTCCAGAAGGTACCGCTTGCTGTGTGCGGGCTTGTTTGCAAAATGGCCTGCTAGATAATCAACAGGTACAGCGTCTATGGTATAACGGCCCGATGTTTCGCTACGAGCGACCACAAAAAGGTCGTTTGCGACAATTTCATCAGATCGGTGTGGAAAGCTTTGGTGTAGCGACTGCGGATGTCGATGCGGAAATGATTTTGATTACCGCGCGCCTTTGGAAGCAGTTGGGTATTAGTGAACACGTCACTTTAGAGCTCAATACTATCGGCAGCCCGCAAGCTAGAGCAAACTATCGCACAGCTTTGGTCGAGTACTTGCAACAACATTTTGAGCAGTTAGATGAGGATAGTCAGCGCCGTATGGATAGTAATCCATTACGTATTCTAGATAGCAAAAGCGCGTCAACCCAAGCGATTCTTGATCAAGCTCCATCATTGATGGATTATCTCGATAATGATTCCAGCGAGCATTTTGAGATGCTTAAAAGCTTGTTAGAAGCCGCAGGGGTCAGCTATACCATCAACCCGCGTCTAGTTCGTGGTTTAGACTATTACAGCAAAACCGTGTTTGAGTGGGTCACCGATAAGCTAGGCGCCCAAGGCACTATCTGTGCTGGTGGTCGTTATGATGGTTTGGTTGAACAATTAGGCGGCAAGCCAGCGCCGGCAGTGGGTTTTGCTATGGGTGTTGAGCGCTTATGTCTGCTATTGCAGGAGCTGGACAAGGTCCCGGCAGCGATTAAAACCGTTCCCGATGTTTACTTTGTGGTGTCGGGCGAGCAGGCTAAAACCGTCGCTTTTCAATTGGCTGAGCAATTACGCAGTGAAATCCCCGTCCTAAAACTGCAATTACATTGTGGCGGCGGCAGCTTTAAAAGCCAATTTAAAAAGGCGGATAAAAGCGGTGCCGGCATGGCACTAATCATTGGTGATAATGAAGTCGAAGAGGGCGTAGTTAACATTAAGTGGCTACGGTCTGATATTGAGCAGAAAACCATCAAGAGTGATCAGTTAACCGCGTTCTTGATCGAGCATTCAATGGGTTGAGCTGATAAACTGGCGCCCATACTGAGTAGCAATTTATAACTTATTTAAGAGAGTAAATCATGGCTGAAGGCTATCAAACCGAAGATGAGCAGGTAGAAGCGCTAAAAAAGTGGTGGAATGAGAATGGTAAGTCGACCTTGATAACTGTTTTGTTAGCTATTGCTGGCGTATTTGGTTTTCAAGGCTGGCAAAAGCAGCAGCAAGCAGAAGCTGATGCGGCCTCTGCTATCTATCAAAACTTAATTATTGCTGCTGATTGGCAAAATGGTGCAGCAACAGCTGAGCAAGCGGCAACGGCCAATCATTTAGCGGATACCCTAAAAGCCGATTTTCCCAGTTCCACCTATGCTCGTTTCGCCGCGCTTCATAAAGCCAAGTTGGCGGTGATGGCAAAAGATTTAACCACTGCGGAACAAGAACTGCGTTGGGTTCTAGCCAGTGAGCCCTCGGCAGATATTGCTGTGCCAACTAGATTGCGTTTAGCTCGTGTGCTATCAGCTCAGGGCAATTATGATATGGCCTTAACAGAGTTGCTTGGTGATAGCGGAAGCTATGCTAGCGCCTATGAGGAGCTTAGGGGTGACATCTACGTTGCCCAAGACAAAAAAGCTGAAGCTGCATTAGCCTATCAAAAAGCACTAGAGCTCGGTCAGCAGCAAGCTAATCCCACCGCTAATCCCTTGCTGACCATGAAAATAGAACATTCGGCGATACCGACTGATGCAGCGCCTGTTGAAGCCGCTAATGACAGTACCGATAAGGAAGCCTAAGTCATGTCACAACCAGCTCTTATAGTTCGCAACGTCGCTTTATCCCTAATTGCTGTTGTGCTTACCGCTTGTAGCTCGATTGATGGTGAAGAGGAAAAAGGCCCTGCACCGCTGTTAGATTTTGTGCAGGAAAGAACATTTAACAAAGTCTGGAGCACCTCAGTAGGTGACGGGCAGGGTGGTATCTTTAACCGGCTTAATCCGGCAGTTGATGGGGATTTAATTTATGTGGCCTCAGCAGAAGGGGTTATCGAAGCGATTGCGTTAAAGCAGGGTAAATCGGTCTGGTCTACCGATTTAGCACAGCTGTTAGTCGGTGGTGTTGGTGTTGGCGATAAGGCTATTTTTGTTGGCACTGCTGATGGAGAAGTAGTTGCCCTTAATAAAGATAATGGTGAAGTACGCTGGTCCGTTGAATTGGGCGGTGAGGTGCTGGCGGCGCCACAGACCAAAAATGGTGTTGTCTATGTGCAGACCTTCGATGGTCAAATGCTGGCAATAAATATTGAAAATGGAGAGCGGCTTTGGTCTTTTCGCAATAACCTGCCGGTACTGACTTTGCGCGGTACCAGCACACCGATGATCTTTCGTGACGCTATTATTGCCGGCTTTGCCAATGGGCGTGTGATTAGTTTTGAGCTAGATACCGGTGCTGTACGTTGGAATACGCGAGTGACAGTCGCCAAAGGCGATTCGGAAATCCAGCGTATTGTTGATATTGATGCGCCATTACTCGAAAACAATGGGCTGATTTACGCAGTGAGTTATCAAGGTAAAATCGCTGCTATTGATCCTTCTTCCGGTCGCCGTTTATGGGCTAAAGATGCTTCCAGTTATGCCGGTATGTCAGCGGGCTTTGGTAATATTTATGTGGTGGCTGACGATGGTAGTGTTACTGCTTTTGAAAAAAATGGTCAAGGTGCACGCTGGGCCCAGACCGTTCTTGAGCGTCGCAAGTTAACCGGCTCAGCCACGCTTAATAGTTATGTGATAGTCGGTGATGTTGAGGGTTATCTACACGCTCTATCGCAGGTTGATGGGCGTATCGTTGCCCGTACTAAAGTCGATTCCGATGGTATTCAGGTAGATTTGCAGGTCGTTGATGATATGTTGTTAGTCTACTCCAATAGCGGCAGGCTAGTGGCTTATAAACTAGAAGAAAAATCTAGCGGCTGGTTTTAATCCCAGCCCCAGTCGATCTTAAGCGTTGAAAACGGTTATTCCCCTATGGTTCCAGTAATTGCTTTGGTTGGGCGTCCCAACGTCGGTAAATCAACCTTGTTTAACCGACTCACCAAAACCCGTGATGCGCTGGTTGCTAATCTGCCTGGTCTAACTCGCGATAGAAAATATGGTGATGCCAAAGTCGGCGATCGTCATTTTATTGTGATTGATACCGGTGGTATTACTGGAGCAGAACAGGGTATTGATGCCGCTATGGCCGAGCAGTCCATGCTAGCAGTTGAAGAGGCCGATGCCGTTTTTTTTCTTTGTGATGCCCGTGCCGGATTAACGGCTGGTGATGAAGAGCTGGCTAATCAATTGCGCCAGTCTAATAAGCCTGTTTTTTATGTTGCCAATAAAATTGACGGCGTAGACCCCAACGTCGCTATGGCTGATTTTTATCAATTAGGTATTCCCCAGCTTTACCCAATGACCGCTACTCATGGTAAGGGCGTGCGCAACCTTATCGACGATATGATGCAGCACTTCCCCAAGCCTGAACTGGATAAAGATGATGAAAAGCATCGCGGTACCAAGATTGCTGTTATTGGCCGCCCTAATGTGGGTAAATCAACTTTGGTTAATCGTCTGTTAGGTGAAGAGCGTGTGGTTGTCTATGACCATCCTGGCACAACCCGCGATAGTATTTATATTGACTACGACCGTGAAGGCCAGGCTTATACATTAATCGATACTGCTGGAGTTCGCCGTCGTAAAAATGTTAAAGAAGCGGTAGAAAAGTTTTCTATTGTTAAGGCGCTCAAAGCGATTGATGATGCCAATGTCGTTGTTTTGGTGATGGACGCACAAGAGGGGCTGGTTGATCAGGACCTGCATTTATTGGGGCAGGCCATTGACGCCGGCCGGGCTTTGGTAATCGCTTTAAATAAATGGGATGGTCTGGATGCTGATCATAAACAATGGGTGAAAAATGAATTAGAGCGCCGTTTACAGTTTATCGACTTTGCTGAAATCCATTTTATCTCTGCGTTGCACGGCACCGGTGTGGGTCATCTTTATCAGTCTGTCGACAGTGCCTATCAATCGTCGATGAAAAGCTTGCAAACCCATAAGCTTACTCAAATTCTTGAGGGTGCAGTTTTTGATCATCAGCCGCCGATGATTAATGGTCGACGCATAAAGCTGCGTTACGCTCACGCCGGTGGTTCCAATCCGCCAATTATTGTTATACACGGCAACCAGACAGCGAAAGTACCGACTAGCTATCGTCGTTATTTAGAAAAAGTTTTTCGTCGGGAATTAAAATTGATCGGTACGCCTATTCGCATAGAGTTTAAAGGGAGCGAAAACCCCTATGCCGAAAAGCGTACCAATACGACCAAGCGACAGCAGGAACGTAAGACTAGAGTAAAAGGGCAGGCTCCCAAGCGGGTTAAGCAAGTAGGAAAAAAATAACCCTGTTTAGTGGCTATCGATTTAGCCACTAAACATAAGTTCTGATGTCTATGATAGACTAATTGAGTCGTTCAACAATAGTGGTAATCCCTTGCCCTAAGCCGACACACATCGTAGAAACACCCAGATTCATATCCTTATTCTGCATCACATTCAGCAGTGTTCCAGTAATACGGGTTCCTGAACAGCCAAATGGATGTCCCAGAGCAATCGCACCGCCATTCAAATTGACTTTATCGTCCATTTTATCCAGTAGGTTTAAATCTTTAAGTACCGGAATAGCTTGCGCAGCAAACGCTTCATTCAGCTCAAAGCAATCGATATCATCCAGCGTTAAGCCTGCACGCTCAAGCGCTTTCTGCGTAGAAGGCACGGGCCCATAACCCATAATTGAAGGGTTAACCCCGACTACTGCCATTGCGCGAATCTTGGCAATAGGCTTTAAGCCCAGAGCTTCGGCTTTCTCCGCAGACATCATAATCATGGCTGATGCGCCATCAGAAATTTGCGAAGAAGTACCCGCAGTTACGGTACCATTTTTTGGATCAAATACAGGCTTGAGTGCTGCCAGAGATTCAAGGTTTGTTTCAGGACGAATAGTTTCGTCGTGACGAATCAGGCTTTTAATATCATTGCCATCATGACCTTCAATAGCAATTATCTCACGGTCGAAACGACCCTCGGTCGTGGCGGCATGAGCCAAGCGATGCGAACGTTCGGCAAAAGCATCCTGATCTGCTCGGCTAATGCCGTGCATAATGGCTAGGAATTCTGCTGTCATACCCATCATACCGGCTGCTTTTGCAACGTACTTGCTTAAATTGGGGTTAGGATCAACACCGTGATCCATGGGTAAGTGACCCATATGCTCAACGCCGCCTACGACAAACATATCACCATTGTTTGTCATAATGGCTTGTGCGGCAGTATGGATGGCACTCATTGAAGAGCCGCAGAGGCGACTAACCGTTTGACCACCTGCAGTGTGAGGAATAACAGTCAGCAAAGACATCATGCGGCTAACATTCCAACCCTGCTCCTTGGTTTGGTTAACGCAGCCCCAAATAACATCTTCAACTTCTGCTGGGTCAATATTTGGATTGCGGGCAAATAAACCATTAATCAAATCGGCAGATAAATTCTCGGCGCGAGTATTTCTAAAGCAGCCGCCTTTTGAACGCCCCATAGGGGTGCGAGCGAAATCGACGATAACGGCATCTCTTGGTTGTAATGTGGTCACGGTGCTTCTCCTGATAAATTCTTTGATATCGCTAGTTATTTAAACATGCTGCCGTTATTGGTGGCTAACTCGCGTAACGTGTCAGTAGGCTGGTAGAGAGGCCCTAATTTTTTATATTGATCTGCTTTTTTACAGAAAGCTTCCAAGCCCATATTTTCGACAAAGCGGATCGCGCCACCTTTAAAGGGTGGGAATCCTACGCCATAGATAAGGGCCATATCTAGATCAATAGCACTGCTTACAATATTAGCTTCCAGACAACGAATCGACTCCAGACAGAAAGGTACCATTAAGCGATCGATAATCTCTTCTTCGCTAAATTCTTTGGGTGCATCGACATGCGGTGCTAATAGCTGTTTAGTGGTCTCGTCATAAGTCTTACGTAACTTGCCGCGCTTGTCAGGTTCATAGCTGTAAAAACCTTTGCCATTTTTCTCGCCAAGACGATCATTTTCCAGCATAACTTCCATAGCAGTTTTAAAGGTTTGGCTCATACGGTCAGGAAAGCCATCAGACATTACCTTGCCTGCATGTACACCGGTATCAATACCAACGACATCACAAAGGTAGGCAGGACCCATCGGCCAACCAAATTTTTCGGCAGCTTTATCTACAGCGACAAAGTCAGCGCCCTCTTTAAGCAAGGCAACAAAGCCGGCAAAGTAGGCAAATAAAATACGGTTAACTAAAAATCCTGGGCAGTCATTAACCACTACAGGTTTTTTCTTCATCGCCAATGCATAACTCACCGTTCTGGCAACAGCTGCATCACTGGTCTTTTCACCGCGAATAATTTCAACCAGTGGCATTTTATGTACTGGGTTAAAGAAGTGCATACCGCAGAAATTCTCTGGGCGTTTTAGCGCAGAGGCTAATTCAGTAATAGGTATAGTCGATGTGTTAGAGGTTAAAATAGTATCTTCACTGATCAGTGATTCGACCTCACTCAATACATTCTTCTTGATCGCAGGGTTTTCAACTACAGCCTCTACGATTAGGTTGGCTTGATCAATGCCATCATAACTGAGTGTCGGGGTGATTTTATTTAGGGTGGCTGCCATTTTATCAGCAGTTAAGCGACCACGTTTCACTTTGGTTGATAACAGTTTAGCGGCTTCATTCATGCCCATATCGATTCCGGCTTGGGCAATATCTTTCATAATAATAGGAGTGCCGGTTGAGGCAGACTGGTAGGCAATACCGCCGCCCATAATGCCAGCACCAAGTACAGCGGCACGAGTCACTGGTGTGTTGTTAGGTGTGTGGCTTTTGGCTGATTTGGTTAGTGCTTGGTCACCTAAAAATAAGTTGACCATATTGCTGGTGATTTCCATTTTGCTGAGCTTAATGCTCGCTTCATGCTCAACTTTAAGTGCATCATCTCGACCCAGCTTAGCAGCTTTTTCAATGGTTGTTACAGCGTACATAGGGGCTTTGTAGTGACGTCCAGCCTGTTGACCAATCAAGGCTTTGGCGGTGGTGAAGGCCATAATGTTTTCAATATCATCTAGCTGTAGCGGTGAAGTTTTTTGCTGACGAATGGCTTCAATATCAAAGTCGCCATTGATCGCTTTTTGTAACAACTCCATCGCTGCTGTTTCAAGTTGTTCGGCTTCAACTACAGCATCAACGATACCAACAGCCAAGGCTGCTGGCGCCTTATTATCTTTGCCGGTAGCAATCCACTCGACCGCATTGTCGCAGCCGATCATTCGCGGTGCACGAACAGTACCACCAAAACCAGGAATAATGCCTAGCTTCACTTCTGGAAAACCAAGCTTGGCATTGCTATCCAACACACGGAAGTCGGTAGTCAGTGCCATTTCCAGACCACCGCCTAATGCCATGCCATTAATGGCTGTGACCGTAGGAAATGGTAGATCTTCAAACACAGAAAAAGCGGTGTTGGTGGCGCTTAAATTGGCCATCATCTCTTCTTCTGTTGAGTCGAACATATCACCAAACTCGGTAATATCTGCACCAACAATAAAGCTATCTTTATTGCTTCGAACTAACAAACCTTTGATGTCATTGGCCTGAGTAAGCAGTTGTCCTGCTTCTGTTAATTCGTTGATGGTCAGTCGGTTAAATTTATTAACTGACTCACCTTGTAAGTCAAATGTTAGCGTGGCGATATTATCTTTAACATCGACGCTGATAGCTTTACCTTGAAAAATCATTACCACAAGCTCCTGGCTATTGGTGTTGGCTAATATGTTACTGGTTTAAAACGGGTTTACTGCATCGTCTAGCAGGTTCTTAACACCGGAGGTCATGGTGATAGCCAATGATGCGGTGCGAGGCAGCAGACGTTGAAAGTAGAAGCGTGCCAAATAGACTTTGGCATCGTAAAACTCTTGCTCAGTTGTGCCCTCTGCTAATTTAGCTTTAGATATTTTTGCAGATCTAGCGAACATAAACGCATAGAGAACATAGCCGGAGTACATCAAGTAATCCACACAGGCAGCATTAACTTCGTCGGCATTGTTCATGGCGGAGGCGCCAATCTTCTCAGTCAGCGTTTGCCATTCGGCGAGTAAGGTTTTTAACGGGTCAATAAACTCAGCCATCTCTTCACTGTCCGTGTTATCACAGAACTTGCTAATCGGATTGATCAGGTCTTGGAGTAATTTACCGCCAGTCATAATAATTTTACGGCCTAGCAAGTCTAACGACTGAATGCCGGTAGTGCCTTCATACAGCATGGCAATACGACTGTCCCGGACATTCTGTTCCATACCCCATTCTTGAATGTAGCCATGGCCACCAAAGATTTGCAGCCCTAGATTGGCTGCTTCAAAACCGGTTTCGGTCATAAAGGCTTTGGCGATAGGAGTTAGTGTAGCTAGCAGGTTTTCATAACCTTCTTTTTCTTCGCTGTCTTTGGCTTGCGCAGAGAGATCGCTAAGTAGCGCCATATAATAAATCATCATTCTGCCGCCTTCGGAAAAGGCTTTTTGCGTTAACAGCATTCTTCTAACATCTGGGTGAACAATAATGGGGTCAGCTGCCTTATCTGGAGCCTTGGCGCCAGATAAAGATCGCATTGCCAGACGTTCTTCAGCGTAGGCTAAAGAGTTTTGGTAGGACAATTCAGCATGGGCTAAACCTTGAATGGCGGTACCGATACGGGCTATGTTCATAAAGGTGAACATACAGTTAAGGCCGCGATTTTCAGGGCCAATCAAATAACCTTTGGCACCATCAAAGTTCATCACGCAAGTCGCATTGCCATGAATTCCCATCTTATGTTCCAGCGAGCCACATTCAACGGCATTACGCTCGCCCACTGAGCCGTCGGCATTAACGTTAAATTTGGGAATGATAAAGAGTGAAATCCCTTTGGTGCCTTTAGGGGCATCTGGAAGGCGAGCTAATACGATATGGACAATATTTTCTGCCATATCGTGATCACCAGAGGAGATAAAGATTTTGGTGCCGCTAATACTATAACTACCATCATTATTGGGTTCGGCTTTGGTACGCAATAAGCCTAGATCACTACCACAATGGGGTTCGGTCAAGCACATAGTGCCAGTCCACGAACCCTCGGTTAATTTATGCAAATAGGTTTCTTTTTGCTCATCAGTGCCGTGTTCGGCAATGGTGTGACAAGCGCCATTTGAAAGCCCCGGGTACATACTCCAGGCCCAGTTGGCGGTACCGGTCATTTCCGTAGCGGCTAATACTAACGTTTTTGGTAAGCCTTGACCGCCAAACTCTTCAGTGCCATCAAGAGCAGGCCAGCCACCTTCAACAAATTGTTGATAAGCTTCTTTAAAGCCATCCGGAGTTTTGACCTGACCATCTTTAAGTGTGCAGCCTTGTTGATCACCAACGCTGTTAAGAGGAGCGATGACGTTTTCACAAAACTTAGCGCATTCTTCCAGTATTGCGTTGGAAAGATCGTTGGTGATTTCACTCCACTGTGGGTTGCTGGCATGGAAAGCATCCACATTTAACAACTCGTGGCGAACATATTCCAAGTCTCTTAGGGGGGCTTTATACTGGCTCATATCATATTCCTCTTTACTTAATAGCAACGCACTAATGCGCTCGATCTTTCAGAGTCTATACCTTCGGTGATTGTTAAAGGCTTAACAATGGCTATTCATAGCAATGATTATTACAATTTGAATCAATATTCGGCGACTTTTGGGGCAATAATCAGGGTTAAGCCCATATCATTAGCGGTCTGCGGCTGTTTAAACTGAATCTTTGAGGTTGGATTTATCCAATATTTGTTTGCGATATTCGCCGGGAGGCAGGCCAGTCCATTTTTTAAAGGAGCGATAGAAGGTACTTGAGTTTTCGAAGCTTAATAAATCTGCAATAGCGGTGGTACTGATATCGGGGCAGTTTAAATAGTGAATGGCGGCCTCCATTCTCGATTCATCCTTTAGTTGCTGGAAACTGCATTTTTCTTTAGCAAGTCGGCGATGCAAAGTGGTAACGGACATATTGAAAGCGTCTGCCACTACTGTTGCGCTAGGCAGGTTTTCGCCAATGCTTTTGGCGAGTAATGATTTTACATAAGGGGCTAAGCTTTCATTAGAGTCTCTTTTGATTAGCCCGTAATAGGGCGCTTTGCGCATAAAGTCTTCGACGCTATTTTCATTTTGGACAATCGGATAGCTCAGATATTTTTTATGAATGCGATGCCCGATAAATGCCTGATCGTAGTGTTGGCGATATTTTTCTTTGTTGTTGGTTGATTTATTCCTGTCATCACTAAAGTTGTAATAAATATCTTCGATAACGATGTGTTTGCCAATCAGCCAGCTGTAAAAGCCATGCCATACCGATAATGTGGAGCGAGCCGTATCGGGTGATGTGAATTTGATCAATTTATCAAATTCATTTTGTTTAATGCAGTCCAGTTTGGCGCTTTTGGAAAGAAAACAATCGCCATCCATTTCAATGATAGGTTTTACTTTAAAGCCGCGACACAGTTCGAAGAAATCACCGGCTCGATTAATGGCGTGGTTCAGGTCTTTACAGTGAACAACACTTTGGCATAACAGGCGAATAGCGCCTTTGGGCACTGAACCACCGCTTAACAGACCAAACCACTCATCCTGCACCAACTCGATAATATGATGATGAAGCTCACCGTATTGGAGCGTCGTGATAGAAGCTCCAGCTTCAATGTCACTGGATTTAAGGCCGATACTATTCAACAGTTGATCCACATCACAGTTGTGTTCAGCGGCAATAGTCAACATCTTGTTTACGAAGTGAGCAGGGACACTGGGATGTGTAGTGTTCATAAATGTCTAAGAGGTTGTTTTAGCATTATTGGTAGGCGCTAATGGTAAAGTATTTGTTGGTAGTAACCAAGTTTTAGTTAGGCTTGAGACTATTGGTAGGTGCTTGTATTTGGTATGCCGGCAGCTATTAAGATCAAGTACTCTGCGTGAATGGATCCCACCCTTGGGGAAACTTACCTTGTAGCTGGTAAGTAAAGGCAATCACTTGAGCGATACATAAATAAAGCGTCTCTGGAATCTCCTCACCAATACCTATATCCACCAACAGATCTAACAAAGCTTGATTTTCGAACAGCGGAATATCATGTTGACGCGCCATTTCAATAATCTCCTGCGCCAATATGCCGCTGGCAGCCGCCGTTACCTTGGGGGCGTTTTTGCCATCATAATGCAGGGCTGCGGCCTTTTTATAAGATTTGTCAGTCTGTTTCATGTTGTTACGTCCACCAGTTGTTGATAGATCAGTAAATGGCTTTTGGGTGGTAAGCCAAGTTGGCAGTCTAATTGTTCTACATTGACACCGATTTTCTTCAGGTTGTTGCTTAAATGGTTGGCCTGTTGTTTAACTTCGCGGTGTGTGTTTTCTAGTTGTGACCAGACAGTGGCAGAAACGGATTTTTCTATAATGTTAAGTTGTATATTTATTTTACCCAAAGCGTGAAGGTCAAAAGCCAGCATAACCGTCCATTGCTTTTTGCCTTTGGTGATGTCGTCCGGCTCTTCATCGTCGATTAAATACTGGTCGATGCGTAATTCAAGACTGTCGATATTCTTGCCATGAATGATGGGGAGTTCCAAGGTCCAGCTATTGATCGGGCCTTGGTTGTCAGCTGTATTGGCTGATCTGGCGGCTAGTGTTTCCAGTTGATTGAGTTGAGTTCTTGCCAGACTTGCCAGTAGTTGTCTGCTGAGTTGTCTGAGTAAGATATCGATGCTGTGCTCGGCGTTGGTCTGGCTGGCGGCTGTAGAATTTTCAGCGCTTAAAGGTGATGTTAAGGGGTGTTGGCCGGTTACATTAGTGTTGCTGTTCATGCCGCTTTTAGCCAGCTGTCTGGCTATAAGTTGCAGCAAGCCTTTTAAATCCTGATTAATCAGAGAGTTAATGGCAGTTGATGATCTTGTTGCACTGTTACCGGCGTTGGCTTTGAGCCGTTGTTGGGCGATTTTGGCTTCAAAAAAAATACCGTTATTTATTAACGCCTGCTGTAACGATTTTGGTTGAGCTGCCTGTTGTGAAGTGAGGAATTGTTGTAGCAAAGTATTGAGATTTTTTAATAACTGATTGCTAGCCTGTTGAGGTGACTGTTGTGCAATCTGTTGGATCAGTGGCAATAGGTTGCGTAACGGTTGTTGTTGCGGCAGAGCTTGCCGAATGCCCTGTGTTAACAAGGGCTGGTTGGCGTTGGCTTTTACTTTCGGTGGTTGTTCGTTATTGCTTGGTGAGCCGAATTTTGCCACTGCTGCAAACCTACTCATCTTTGCAGTGGCCGCCATATCAACCCCCGCTGTCGGTGGCAGAGGGGCAGGCTGATTAATCAATGAATCCACGGTCACGGCCATAGGATTATGTATATAATAGCGTCCACGCGCATAGATAAAGGGCGCGGGAAGTTTGCTTGAGTGTAAAAAACTATATTGATGACGGCGTTCATTGTTACTATAGCGGCCGCTATAAGAAAAACTTTGCAGATATTTTTGCCGATTTATTACCATTGGGACTGAGACTCGTTTGACTGCTTTATTAGCTACTACTGATCTGTGTTGTGAGCGCGATGGTCGATTGCTGGTCGATGGCCTGAATCTCAGCGTTGAGCCGGGTCATATCTATCGGGTTGAAGGCGCCAATGGCAGTGGTAAAACTACGCTGCTGCGGGTGTTATGCGGCCTATCATCTCGTTATACCGGTAATATTCTATGGCGAGGCGAACCGGTTAATCAGGTGAAGGCTGACTTTCACTCTCAATTAGTTTATCTAGGCCATAGCCCAGGGGTTAAGGTCGTTTTAACTCCGCGCGAGAATTTACAATGGCATGCATCTCTCAAAGGTTTGCAGGATAGCCAAGCGAATAAGGCGATTCTTGCGGCCTTAGAGAAGGTGGGGCTATATGGCTATGAAGATACCGCCTGTTTCACCCTATCGGCGGGTCAGCGTCAGCGGGTTGGTCTGGCACGATTATTCCTTGGCCATGCGGCGCTATGGGTGTTGGATGAACCCTTTACGGCGATTGATAAGCAGGGTGTGGCTGAGTTGGAGCAGTGGTTAGTCGATTATGCCAAGCAGGGCGGCACGGTGGTTTTGACGACCCATCACGAGTTGGAGATAGATGCCTCGATCAAGTCTATCCGCTTGGGAGGTCAATAGCATGGAAGGTCTACAGCCAGCACCTGCCTTCGGTTCGGCATTTTTGGCGACCTTAAAGCGCGATTTATTATTAGCCTTTCGTCGCCGCAGTGATTTTATCAATCCACTGGCATTTTTTTTAATGGTTTGTTGCTTATTTCCCCTTGGTATCGGTCCAGATCCAAAGCAGTTGGCTGTGCTAGCTCCGGGTGTTTTATGGGTGGTGGCCTTGTTGGCCTGTTTACTGGCTAGCGATACTTTATTCCGCAGTGATTTTGATGATGGTAGTTTGGAGTTAATGCTAATCAGTCCGGTGTCGCTATATATCCAAGTGTTAGCTAAAACCGTGGCGCACTGGATATTAACGGGACTGCCGTTAACCTTATTGTCTCCGCTTTTGGCTTTGTTGCTGCATCTGCCTTCGAATGGCATGACCGCCTTGGTATTTGCGATGGCCATTGGTACGGCAACCTTGAGTTTTATTGGTGCTATTGGTGCAGGCTTAACCGTAGGGTTGCGAAAGGGGGGGTTATTGCTATCGCTAATTATCTTGCCGTTATATATACCCGTTTTAATCTTTGGTGTAGCTGCGGTAAAGGCCGCTGTTGGTGGTTTGGATTATGCGGGGCAGTTAGCGATATTGGGTGCCTTTTTGGCGTTGGCGGTTACGTTGGCGCCTGTGGCTATCGCGGCCAGCCTCAAAATTAGTGCTGATAATTAGCTAGGTTGTATCAGCTATTAAATACTGGGTTAAGCCGGCTGCCAAATCAACTCGTACAAACACAGATTAATCAACGTATCAGCTGTGGCGGTTTCTTGTATAATGGCCGCCGCTTAATCACTGTCATTTTTAACGGATATAGTTAAATATTATGTGGACTTTTTTCCATAAAATGGGCTCGCCGCGCTGGTTTTATCAAATCAGTGGTCAGTGGCTGCCTTGGATTGCTCTATTGGCGAGCAGTTTATTGGTTATAGGCGCTGTTTGGGGCTTGGCCTATGCCCCAGCTGATTTTAGGCAGGGCAATAGCTACCGGATTATCTACGTGCATGTGCCTGCCTCAGTGGTGGCGTTGGCGGGGTATATGTTAATGGCCTTTGCGGCGGCGATTAGCCTTATCTGGAAAATGAAGCTGGCCGAAGTGGTTATGAAATGTGCCGCGCCGATTGGTGCGGGTATGGCTTTTATCTCTTTGGTCAGTGGTGCGCTTTGGGGTAAGCCTACTTGGGGAACCTACTGGGTTTGGGATGCCAGACTCACGTCTATGCTAATTTTGTTTTTTCTTTACCTGGGAGTAATCGCGCTTTATCAAGCCTTTGAAGATCATGTTTCGGCCAGTAAAGCCTGTGCGGTATTAAGTTTGGTGGGTACCGTGAATATTCCGATTATCTATTGGTCGGTAGAATGGTGGAATAGTTTACATCAGCCAGCCACCTTAAAGCTGACGGAAGAGTCGACGATACACTCCGCTATGTTACAGCCACTATTAGTGATGATCGCTGGTTTTTATTGTTTTTACCTATTGTTGTTATTGTTGCATAGCCGTAGTGAGATTTTGCTGCGCGAGCGCAATACCCAGTGGGTAAAAGACTTAGTTGTCAGGAGGTTAAACTAATATGCAGTTTGATAGCTTGGCAGCGTTTATGTCGATGCAGGGTCATGGCATTTTTGTCTGGTCGGTTTATGCGATTAGCTTGGTGGTCATGGTTGGTCTGGTTGTTGCACCGCTGCGTAAGAATAGAGCATTCTTTACTGAGCAGGCCATGCTGATAAAACGTGAACAGCGCGCCCGTCAGCAGGCAGAGAGTTAATCATGGCAATGCATCCGCTAAGAAAACAGCGTTTGATAGTTGTGCTGTTTATTATATTTGGTGCGGCTATGGCTGTGGCACTAGCAAGTTTTGCACTGCGTGAGAATATTAATTTGTTTTATTCTCCTGCCGATATTGCAGCGGGCAAAGCACCAGTTGGTGCATCGATCAGGGCTGGGGGTATGGTGTTGGAGGGCAGTGTTAAGCGTGATACCAAAAGCTTGCGGGTCGATTTTATCGTCACTGATTACCAAGCGCAGCTGCCGGTGGTTTATACCGGTATCCTGCCGGATTTATTTGATGAGGGGCAGGGTGTGGTTGCCTCCGGCGCACTGGACGATAGTGGTGTTTTTCAAGCTGTTGAAGTACTGGCCAAGCACGACGAAAACTATATGCCTCCCGAAGTGCAGTCTGCATTAGATGCCGCGGCCAGGTTCGAAAAAAAAACCACTGACTGATATTGCCTAATGAGATGCTTAAATGATTCCTGAATACGGACATTTTGCTTTAATCCTTGCCCTGTGTCTGGCGTTATTACAATCGGCTGTACCCCTATGGGGGGCTTTAACAGGTAATCATCATATGATGGCCATCAGTCGCTCATTGGCTGCCGGCCAATTTACTTTTATCGCCATTGCCTTTGTTGTTCTGAGTTATCTTTTTTTGCAGGATGATTTTACCGTTAAGTTGGTGGCTACACATTCCAACAGCCAGCTGCCCTGGATGTATAAACTCAGCGCGGTATGGGGTAACCATGAAGGCTCTTTGCTGTTGTGGGTATTGATTCTTTCGATATGGAGTTTGGCGGTTGCAATATTTAGTCGGCAACTGCCTGTCGATATGCTGGCCCGAGTGCTATCAGTGATGGGTATGATCTCGGTTGGGTTTCTGTTGTTTTCACTACTGACCTCTAATCCTTTCGATCGTCATTTGCCCAATGCACCGGCCGATGGCAGCGATTTAAATCCTTTGCTGCAAGACTTTGGCTTAATTATCCATCCGCCGATGCTGTATTTTGGTTATGTAGGATTTTCTGTCGCCTTTGCCTTTGCTATTGCTGCGTTAAGTAGTGGTCGCCTCGATACGGCGTGGGCTCGTTGGTCGCGGCCCTGGACTAATATGGCTTGGGCTTTTTTAACTATAGGTATTGGTCTCGGTAGCTGGTGGGCCTATTACGAACTTGGTTGGGGCGGCTGGTGGTTTTGGGATCCGGTCGAAAATGCATCCTTTATGCCTTGGTTGGTGGGTACGGCGTTAATTCACTCGCTGGCGGTAACAGAAAAGCGTGGGGTGTTTAAAAGCTGGACGGTGCTGCTAGCTATTTTTGCTTTCTCTTTATGTTTGTTGGGTACTTTTTTAGTGCGCTCCGGTGTACTGACCTCGGTGCATTCCTTTGCCGCTGATCCCGAGCGAGGTTTATTTATTTTAGGCTTTTTGGTCTTGGTAACAGGAGGCTCATTAACCTTATATGCGCTTCGTGCGCCGACAGTGGCCAGCAAAAGTCATTACGATTGGCTATCTCGTGAAATGTTATTACTGGTTAATAATGTGATATTTCTGGCCGCTACGCTGACGGTGCTATTCGGCACTTTATTTCCGCTGATCATGGATGGTTTGGGTTTGGGTAAATACTCGGTGGGCCCGCCGTATTTTAATGCTGTGTTTGTGCCATTGATGGCTATGCTGATGCTGTTTATGGGAGCTGGCCCAAGTTCTCGTTGGAAAAAAACCAAAGCCTCCTATTTAACAGTCCAGTTAATGGTGGCGGCCGCAGTCAGTGTGGTGGTGGGTGTTTTATTTCCGCTGATTTACGGTGAGGAATACAATATTGCCTCAGCACTGGCGGTCTGTTTTTCCGCATGGGTTATCCTTTCCATCTTTGCCAATCTAAAAGAAAAGTTGCGCCATGCTTCAAACCTGTCAGCCGGCTTATCCCGTTTGGGTCGTGCCTATTATGGTATGGCTATCGCCCATATTGGTTTTGCCTTATGTGCTTTAGGTGTTTGCCTAACCAGTCAGTATAGCCTTGAGCGTGATCTTCGTATGACTCCCGGCGATCAACTAACACTGGCTGGCTATCAATTTGAATTTCAAGGTACCCGTATCATCGAAGGGCCTAATTACCAAGGTGATGAAGGGATTATAAGCGTTAGCACCAAGGGCGAGATCATTGACATACTGCACCCGCAAAAACGCCGCTATAACGCCCAGCAAGGGCAAATTATGACCGAAGCCGACATTGATAATGGTTTGTTTCGTGATCTTTATGTCGCGCTAGGCGAGCCGTTGGGTGAAGGCGCTTGGGCGGTGCGTGTGCACTACAAGCCCTTTGTGCGCTGGATATGGTTGGGCGCTTTATTGATGGGTTTTGGTGCTGCCTTGGCAGCAGCGGATAAACGTTATCGTTTCCGTGCCAAAGCTGAACAGCTTGCTGCAAGTCCATCAATTTCAGCTGAGCAAGTGGTTTAAGATGATGCAGCGTGTTAAATTATTTTTGCCATTAATCGCCTTCGTTATTGTGGCGTTGTTTTTTTATATGATGGTCAGCCGTATTGATCAGGGTGAGTATAATCCCCAAGCCTTGCCTTCGGCGCTGACAAATAAACCATTCCCGGCTTTTAGCTTACCCAAATTGGAAGATACCACCGTGCAGCTGCAGCAAAAAGATCTGCTGGGTGAGATCGCGCTGATTAATGTCTGGGCTACATGGTGTCCTTCCTGCCATATTGAGCATCACTATTTAAATTATTTGGCGACGGAAAAAGGCATTATTATTTACGGTGTTAACTATAAAGATCAGGCTCAGGCGGCCCAGCGTTGGTTGGCGGAAAAAGGCAATCCTTATCGTTTCAATATTTTTGATCCACAAGGTCGTCTCGGTTTGGATATGGGGGTGACCGGTGCGCCGGAAACCTATGTGATTGATCATCGCGGTTTTGTCCGTATGCGCTTTCAGGGCCCGATCAATGAGCAGGTATGGCAGCAGCAATTTAAGCCCTTAATCAGGCAATTACAGTCAGAGCAACAAGCGCAGCGGGGTGTCTAGCTTGAAGTATTGTTTGTTATTGCTGGGTTTGTTGGCTCCGTTATCACAGGCTGTGGTTGAAACCTATGATTTTGATAATGATATTGATCGCCAGCGCTACCATCAGTTTGTCGATGAATTGCGTTGCCCCAAATGCCAAAACCAAAATCTGGACGGTTCTAATGCTCCTATTGCTAAAGACTTGCGGCGTGAATTACACCGTCTGATTCAAGATGGCCGTACGGATGCGCAAATTGTTGAATTTATGGTCGATCGTTACGGTGATTTTGTGTTGTATCGCCCGCGCTTTAATGCCGAGACGGCAGTGCTTTGGTTGGCACCTGCGATTTTCCTAATAGCAGGTTTGCTGGTATTGATTACGGTATTTAAGCGTCAAAGGCCTTTGTTATCAGCACCCGATAATCGTGTGGCGCTAGATGCTGATGAGCAACAGCGTCTAAAGGCATTATTAAACGATAAGGATAAGCCCGATGCCTGAGTTTGTAGCGTTATTGCTGGTTGCTTTGGCGATGCTGTTTGTGCTGTCGCCACTAATGCTTAATCGCAGTGCGCCAAGCGGTAAGCGAAACACTATCAACGTCGTTTTGTTTAAAGATCGCTTGCAGGAACTGGAGGATGATTTCAATCAAGGTGTGATTGGTAAGGATGAGTATCAGTCGTTAAAAACCGAGTTGGAGCGTCGTTTATTGGATGATGCTGCAGCGGGAAGTGAAGCGACCGCTGCGCTAACGGGCAAGCCCTCAGCTGTGGTTATGGTGTTGCTAGCTTTATCCATTCCGCTGGTAGCGTGGCCGGTCTATCAGCAAACTGGTGCCAAGGCGGATTGGGATATTAGCCAGACTCTTGAGCAAGCACGCCAAAAGACGACCGCCGGTGAAAGCACCGAGCTGGAAGTAGAACGGTTAATCGTCCAACTTAATCAGCGTCTTGAGCAGCATCCGCAACATACGGATTATCTAATGCTGTTAGGTAGCACGCAGATGAGCTTGACAAACTATGCCGCGGCAACGGATGTTTATCGACGTTTATCTGACATCTATCCCGACAACCCAGCTGTATTGGCGCAGTATGCACAGGCACTCTATCTGTCATCTGATCGCACCTTAACAGTTAAGGTTAGAGCGCTTGCCGATAAAGCCTTAGCCATTAACCCGCAGCAGACAACCGTGCTGGGTATGATGGGTATTGCTTCTTTTGAGCAGGGCGATTTCCAGCAGGCCATTAATTACTGGCAACGATTGTTGCCAATGCTTGGGCCGGTATCACCCAATCGCCAAATGATTACGGCGGGTATTAATCAGGCTAAAGTATTACTGGGTGAAAGTGGTGTTGAAGTGGCGGTGAAGTCAGCTGCAGATGCGCAATCGACAGTTAGTCTGCAGGTGCGAGTGGCAATGGGTGAGGGTATTAACGTCGATAAAGGGGCTTCGGTTTATGTTTACGCTCGTGCCATCGCTGGCCCTCGTATGCCACTGGCAGTGGCTAAAATGAAGGTGGCCGATTTGCCAACCACTGTGACTCTGGATGACAGCATGGCCATGGCTCCCAGTTTTAAGCTATCCGGTTTCGAACAGATAGAGTTGGTGGCGCGGGTTTCCAGAAACGGTATTGCCAATCGTGGTCCTGGCGATATTGAGGGTCTGTTTGGGCCAGTCAATACCGCTGCTCCAGCTGAGAATTTATCCCTGCTGATTGACCGATGGGTTGAATAATCTTTGAGTGTGTTGTCGTGCTACAAGACTGCTTGCCGGCAGTAAAAAAAATCCAAAAAACCGTCCAATCAACGTAGTCCTGTCCTGTTAAAAGCTATACACTGTGCGGAGTTTTCTGGGACATTAGCGGTGTGGAAAATCAATCTGCTATTGAGTTGAATTATTCTAATAAATACAATTACTTATCTTCTAAAGTTAAAGTAGAATGAGACTAAAGAGCATCAAGTTGGCGGGGTTTAAATCCTTCGTCGATCCGACCAATGTGTCATTTCCATCCAATCTTGGCTGTGTAGTTGGCCCTAACGGCTGCGGCAAATCGAATATTATCGATGCGGTGCGCTGGGTCATGGGTGAAAGTTCAGCTAAAAATCTTCGTGGCGAAAACATGACCGACGTTATTTTTAATGGTTCGGTCAATCGTCAGCCCGTGGGTCAAGCCTCCATTGAATTGGTGTTTGATAATAGCGATGGCAGTGTTGGCGGTGAATACGCCCGCTTTGCGGAGATAGCTATTCGCCGTAAAGTCACCCGCGAAGCGATTTCTGAATACTATCTCAACGGTACCAAGTGTCGCCGTCGTGATATTACTGATATTTTTCTCGGTACCGGCTTAGGCCCACGCAGTTATGCCATTATCGAGCAGGGCATGATTTCCCGTTTGATTGAATCCAAGCCTGAAGAATTGCGCGTCTTTATCGAAGAGGCGGCCGGAATTTCCAAATACAAAGAACGTCGTCGCGAAACCGAAAATCGCATGCGTCGTACATTGGAGAACCTTGAGCGTTTAACTGACTTGAGAGATGAGTTAGAGCGTCAGCTTCAGCATTTACAGCGTCAAGCGCAAGCTGCTGAACGGTATACCGAGTTAAAGAAAGAAGAGCGTTTACTGAAAGCTCAGTTACAAGCTTTGCAATGGAAGAGTCTGGATCTGCAGGTTAAAGACTACGAGCAAACCATCCGCGATTTAGAAGTGAAGCTAGAAGCGGTCATTGCTGAACAGCGCGCGGTCGATGCTGATATTGAGAAGTTCCGTGATGTGCATACAGACTTAATGGATAAGTTCAATGAAGTTCAGGCCCGTTACTATGGCGTTGGCGCTGAAATTGCCCGCACAGAGCAGTCTATTCAGCATCAACAGGAACGTAGTCGACAGTTGAAAGAAGATTTACAGCAAACCGAGCAGAACTATCAGGAATCCAAACAGCACTTGGTGACTGATAGTGAAAACCAGCAGCGTTGGGGTGCTGAGTTGGAAGATATTCAGCCTGAGCTTGAAATAGCGCAAGGTTCGGAAGAGGAAACTGCGGCTATCTTATTGGGTGCCGAAGAGGCGATGCAGCAATGGCAGCAAGAATGGGATGATTTCAATCAAAAAGCTTTAGAGCCACGCCAGCAAGCCGAAGTCCAGCAATCTCGTATTCAGCACTTAGAGCAAGCCTTGCAACGTATCCAACAGCGTATTGAAAAACTGGAACAAGAAAAGTCCGAGCTGAGCGCAGGCCCCGTTGAGCAAGAAATTGAGCTGCTTAGTGAACAGTTAGCTGAAACCGAATTGTTAGCTGAAGAGCAGCAGCAAAAGCTGGATGATCAATCGGAACAAATTAATAGCTACCGTGAGAAAAATACTTCTCTGGCTGATGAGTTAGACAAAATCAGAAGTGAGTTGCAAAGCAAGCGTGGTCGCTATGCGTCCTTAGAAGCTTTACAGCAAGCGGCTTTGGGTCAACAGCAGGGTGCTATCAGTGATTGGTTGCAATCCAATGGTTTAGATGGCAAAGCTCGTTTAGCGCAAAGCCTTAAAATTGCTAGCGGTTGGGAAAAGGCAGTCGAAACCGTTTTGGGTGATCACCTGCAGGCAGTTTGTGTTGATGGTATCGACGTGGTTGCTGAGCTAGCTGAAACATTAAAGCAAGGCAGTATTACCCTGTTAGATAATAGTGCTGCCGCATTTGCCGCTAGTGACATTGCCGAAACCTTGGCGAGTAAAGTTGAAAGCGGTCAACAGGCGCAAACTTTATTGGCCGGTATTTATACGGCCGCTGATTTATCTTCAGCGCTTGCGCTGCGTTCAAAATTGGCCGCCAACGAATCCGTTGTCACGGCAGACGGTTTGTGGATTGGTTGTAACTGGTTACGGGTTGCCAAAGATTCTGATGAACAAGCTGGTGTACTTCAGCGTCAGCAAGAGTTGCAAGAACTCACCGCTAGCATTGCTGATATTGAACAGCAGGTAGAAACTCTAGATACATTATTAACCGAAAGCCAGCAATCATTACGGGAGCTTGAAGGCCGGCGCGAGACACTGCAGCGCACGGTGCAATCGCAAAATAGTCAGCATAATGAACTGCGTTCAGAATTAAGTGCTAAACAAGTTCGGGTTGAGCAGATTGGTTCTCGTCGCGATCGTATAAATACTGAAATTGATGAAAGTCGTGAGCAGTTTCAAGCCGAGCAAGAAAGCCTCAGCGAAGCACGGATGATTTTGTCGACCGCAATTGAAGGCATGGAGCGAGACTCTAGCCAGCGGGAAGCTTTATTGGCTCGGCGTGATGAGTGCCGCAGGGTGCTGGATCAAGCTCGTCAAAGTGCCCGTCATGATAAAGATTCAGCTCATCAGTTAGCGATGCGCCATCAATCACTGCGTGCTCAGTTAGATTCAATGACTCAGAATATTGAACGTACTCGCAATCAGGTGCAGCAGCTGGAGGGTCGTCGCACCTCGTTGCAAGAAGGTATTGCTAGTGCCGATGCACCCATTGAAGCAATGAAGCTAGAGCTGGAAACGCAGCTGGAAACGCGTTTGGTGATAGAGCAAGAATTGGCAGAAGCGCGACGCAGTGTCGATGAAGTTGAGCATAGCTTGCGTGAATTTGAAAGCAAGCGTAGCAGTATTGAAGTGCGAGTCCAGTCGGTTCGTGGTGAGTTGGAGCGAGGTCGGGTTGAGGTGCAGGGTCTGCACGTGCGCCGCCGCACTCTGGAAGAACAGTTGATTGAAACGCAATACGACCTTGAAACGGTGTTGGAAAACTTGCCTGAGGGCGCTGAAGAAAAAGTTTGGAATGAAAGTCTTGAAAGTATTGGTCGCCGTATAGCCCGTCTTGGTCCTATTAATTTGGCTGCGATTGATGAATATAAGTCACAGTCGGAGCGTAAAACATATCTGGATGCCCAGAACGATGATCTGGAAGAGGCCTTGGGCACGCTTGAAAACGCTATTCGTAAAATCGATAAAGAAACTCGTCAACGCTTTAAAGATACCTTCGAAAAGGTCAATAGCGGCTTGCAGGAGCTATTCCCGAAAGTCTTTGGCGGTGGTACGGCCTATCTTGAAATGACTGGCGATGATTTGCTCGATACCGGTATTGCCATAATGGCGCGTCCACCTGGCAAGCGAAATAGCACTATCCAGCTATTATCCGGTGGTGAAAAAGCGCTAACGGCTATCGCACTGGTGTTTTCTATCTTCCGGCTTAATCCCGCGCCGTTTTGTATGCTGGATGAGGTTGATGCGCCCTTGGATGATGCTAACGTAGGTCGTTATGTGCGTCTGGTGAAAGAAATGTCTAAACAGGTACAGTTTATTTATATCACGCATAACAAGATTGCTATGGAAATGGCCAATCAGTTAATGGGTGTTACCATGCATGAACCCGGTGTTTCGCGTTTGGTGACGGTGGATGTTGATGAGGCGGCTGAATTGGCGGCCTTATAAGTCGGCCAAGCAACCACCCAGACGACTTGAAATTACCGTGTGAGCAATAGACAATCTGCACAGCTAATAAAATAACGTTAAACGATATAAAACATAAAGGTTAACAGGCTGCGATGGAACTGAATATTCGTGACTGGATGATTATTTTAGGGGTGCTGCTTATTATCGCGGTGCTGCTTGATGGCTATCGTCGAATGCGTAATGAGCGGCGTGGCAATATTCGTATATCGCTCAATAAACAATTTCTTAATTCCACTGGTGCTGATGATATGGGCTCTAGTGAGTTGCCTAATGGTGGTGGTCGATCGGTCGAGCGCCATAGTGATGGTGCTTCGTTTCACGATGTTCTAATGAAAGATATCCCTCCGGCTGTTGGTGATGGGTTTGGTAGCGAGTCAGAA